>NZ_JH417858.1 GCF_000239295.1 Flavonifractor plautii ATCC 29863 | reverse complement strand
TCGGGGGGGGGGGGAGCGAAGCAGAAAATCGAAATTTGACGGAAGAGAAAATGAATATAAAATTAAATATTGAAATACTTATAGAAGAATTGAGAACAACTATTCTTTGGGGTAATGTTTGCTTCATTTTTTGTATTTGCAGGAACTTCATATTCAAAACAAACGATATAGCCTGCATTATACGAAACGCTCCTCTGCAACTCCTTCCAGACCAGGGCCGCCGCATCTTCCGACGTATGTCTCTCATACAACTATTCATAGTCTTTGTCCTTGATATCCAGCGGAAGATCACCGCCGTACAGGACAGTGTCCCAGGTTCGTTACTCCATCAGTAAAGCCATCCGGTTTACACTTACGCTAGACCTGCTTTGGCTGAATAGTTACTATACACTACAGCAAAAGTAAGTGACTGATATTTTGAATCGGTCACTTGCTTTTTTACTGCGTTACTTGTTCTCGCGATAAGCAGAATTTTTCACGGGCAGATAAGGATAGATTTCTGGGACGATGGTCAGGTAGAATAAGTTTCGCAAAAAGACAAA
>NZ_JH417857.1 GCF_000239295.1 Flavonifractor plautii ATCC 29863 | reverse complement strand
GGACAGGGTGAGCATCATGGACAGGGCCAGGCAGATGGTCAGGGTCAGGGAAAGAATGCGTTTCTTTGCGGTGTTCATGTTATAAGCTCCTCTCAGTTATTTGGTACGGATTTTATGGATATGTATGGTATACATAGATCCCGTCAGGGCGTGGGTGTGTGTGCTTCGTTATAGGCTTTGTTCTGCTGAATGCCCCCAACGATAAACAGAATGGGGGCTGCAACGCCGCAGACCAGGGAAGCAACACCGTTGGGGGTAACCACCCCGGTCAGCAGGGTGCCAATACCGCCGATGACCAGCAGTGGGATTCCCCAACCCAGGAAAAAGCGGTATTTTTCTGGCCGCCGGCTCCGGGAGAGCCCCAGAATACCAACCGTCAGATCAATGATCAGCATGATTACAGCAATCGCGCCCATTACAAAAACAAATCCGGAGAAAACAGCCATTATCTCGTCGCCGCCGATCAGGCCGTCGCTCTGTGCCCGGGCCATTTGATCAACATAGGGATACAGTTCGGAATCCATCATGCTCCCCACTGAGAGAAGGAGTCCGGCCAGCGTGACAAGGGCGGAGGCAAGGCCGCCCACAATAAACAGAAGGCAGCCTACTTTTAAAAGAGAATTAGGATGCTCGTGCATCAAAACAAACTCCTTTCTGTTTCTGCTTTGTATTAATTAATAGTAAATTGTTCCACTGCTCACCAGAAGAAAGGCAAGGGCAAAGACTGCGGCCCAGGAGACCACCAGATAGGCAATACTCAACAGGACCCGGAGCGCGGGGGCCAGATTCTCGGAGGTGGACAGCCGAAGGGTCAGGAAAATGCCGAGCACGGCCAGCACTCCGCCAACAGCGCCGTTCATAATCTGCGCCAGGTTAAGGGCAGACACCACATAAGCCCACACCGGGATTTTGCCGATGGGGGTGTAGGGCTTGCCGGTGCGCAGCATCACGCCGTCCACCACCAGCTCCATGGACCACAGGCCGGACACCAGCATCACATGGGCGCCGGAAATTGGGAGATCCACCTCCATGGTCAGAAACAGCAGCTTCCGCGCCGGAAGAGAGCGGATTTTGTAGCGCGTTCCGTTGATTTCCACGGAGTAGGATCGTAAACAGATGGTGTAGTCCTGGCCTTGTAAAGTGATATGGTAGGTTTTCATGGTAATAACACCTTTCTGCAAACAGTGGTGCTATTATAGCGTAGACATAGGGTACCGTCTACCCAGTTTGCCGATTCCGTCGTTTAAGAGGTAATATCCGTCGTTTGGGGGTGCTCGGGCAGATACCAGATGGCCTCGGCAATGAAGCGGCGGCCCTCAATCCGTACCTGTAAAAAGCCGTCCAGAGAGGACAGGGCCCGGCGTACACTGTCCAGCCCCATACCATGCAGGGAGGTTTCTGCCTTTCTCGTTTTAAAGTTGCCCTCGTGATCCTGCAAAAGCGTGCCGTCAAAGGTGTTCTCCACACGGAGGCGGCACAGGCCCCTGTCCGCCCACAGGGCGAGGGACAGCTCCTTTTGGGGGCAACGGGCCAGTCCCTCCACCGCGTTATCCAGGAGATTACCCAAGATAGTGTTGACGGTAAAGAGGGGAAGGGAAAGTCCTGCGGGGAGGCGGAGCTCTGCCCGCACCTGCGCCCCTGCCCGCCGGGCCTCGGCTAACTTGAAGTTAATCAGGCTGTCCAGTTCGGGATTGCCGCTGCTGGCCCAGAGGGCCGAGGGCTCTAAACATTTCGAAAACTGTTCCAGGTAACCCTGCAGTGCTCCGGTGTCCTGCTGGCCGGCCAACAGATGTAGGGCGGCCAAGTGGTTGCGCATATCGTGCCGCAGGGTGCGGAGCTCCCGTTCCCCGCATTGGTAAAGGGCTACCTCGTTGGCATAGGCCTGATTCTGCTGCTCCAGTATACGGGCGCGGTACTGCGCGTAATAGCTGCGTCCCACCTGCCGGTAGAGATGGAATACCAGGAGGTTGAGAAGAATGAGCATCCCATCCACAAACAGAGACAGCCAGGCAGGGCAGTGGGCAAAGTAAAACAAAAGTATGACTATGGCAATGGAGGTAGAGGGAATCAGAAGTACGGCGAACCAGTAGAAGGGGCCGTCCGGCTGAAGCTCTTTTTCGGAAGAGGGACAACGCTTTTCCAACACCAGGGCCATAATAAACAGGAGCAGGGCGGATACCAGGTTTCCGAGCGGGGAGGTATGGACAGGCATTAGCAGAAAGACCAATGTATCCAGCAGGAAGCTGGCGGCGTAGATGACCAGCGCAGACCACAGCCTTTGCCAATGCGGAGCACGGTAGAGCAGGGAGAGCAGCAGCAGGGGGAGCAGGGAGGAGGCCAGGTTCAACAGGGGGACGCCGAACAACAGAAAGCACAGGCTGTTGAGCACATAGGCACACAGGTAGCCTGCCGCCTCTGCCGGGCATCCCACCCTGCGCTGGCCCAGAAAGAGGGTCAGCAGGCGGCGGTAGAGGTACCAGTGAAACCCGTTAATGAGCAGGTAGGAGGCGGTTTGCAGGTCGGTCATAGCACCATCCCCCCGGGAGTCCATCTCAGCAGGCGTCCCCGCACCACCCGCCGGTAGGACTGGCTGATGGGCAGCTCTGTTCCGTCGTCCAGAGTGAGCCGATCATATTGGATGCGGCGGACATACAGGGTGTTGACCAGGAAGGACTGGTGAATACGCAGAAAAAACTGCTCCGGGAGCTGGCGGGCCACAGTGTCCAGCTTGTCACGGCACACCAGTTCATGCTGGACGGAATGAACGGTGATCCGCTTATGGTAACTTTCAATATAGCGTATGGCCTGGGTCGGCAGGGCGCGGGGCGTCCGCTCCACTAAAACGGTAAGCACGGCCTCTTCGGGACGGGACAGGCGGATGGCCTGAACCATACAATCCAGCAGCTTTGCCTCGTCTAGGGGCTTGAGCAAAAAATTGAGCGGCCGGGTATCAAACAGAGCCATAGCGTACTGCTGCTGGCCGGAGATATACAAAAGCTGTGTCACAGAATCCCGCAGCTCTTCCCGCAGCAGGCGCCCAATGGCAACGCCGTCCACGGTATCCAGTTCGATGTCCAGGATAAGCAGCGCAAACCGGGCTCCACTCCGCAGGGCGGCAGCCAGCGCCGCACCGGAATGGAAGGGGGTCAGCTCCAGTTCCTTTCCCAGGGGGGAACCGCTCAGCGTGGTACAGACCTGGGTAAGAATTTCCGGGTTGTCGTCACAAACTGCAATCCTATACAAGCCATATCACTCTTTTCCTTGTTGATCGGGGAAACGCCTTGGACTCCTGTGCCAGGCAGCAACACATAACTATTGAGAAACAGGAAAATAACCCTACTCTTAATTCGGCTGGGTGCCGCAAAAAATAAGGGTATGGGCCTGATTTAGCGGAATGCGGCGTGGGGAAAGATCGGGCTTTCCTTTTCCTGCCCGGTGCGGTATACTGGAGGCATAAACAGAAGGAGGTGCGTTTTATGGAAGTCGGGAGGAGCATCCCCCGCGTGGACGCCGCCGACAAGGTGACCGGCCGCGCCAAATACACCGACGATCTCTGCCCCCGTCCGGTGCTGGAGGCGAAGATTCTCCACAGCACCATTGCCAACGGCTGGGTCAAGTCCATGGATATCTCCGCCGCCCAGGCCCTGCCCGGGGTGGTGAAGGTGCTGACCTGCTTTGACGTGCCGGACATCCAGTACCCCACCCCCGGCCACCCCTGGAGCGTGGAGAAGGCCCATCAGGACGTGTCCGACCGCAAGCTGCTCAACCGCCGCGTGCGCATCTACGGCGACGACATTGCCGCCGTGGTGGCGGAGGACGAGATCACCGCCCGGCGGGCCCTGGAGCTCATCCGGGTGGAGTATGAGGAGTACCCCGTGGTGCTGGAGCCGGAGCAGGCCATGGCGGAGGGCGCGCCGGTGCTCCACGAGGAGCACCCGGACAACATCCTGGCCCGGATGGATCTCCGCACGCCCATGCCGGAGTCGGACTTCCACAGCGTGGAGGACGTGCTGGCCTGCCCCGCCTATTACCAGTTCCGGGGACACTACGACACCCAGCAGGTGCAGCACTGCCACATCGAGAACCCCATCTCCTACGCCTGGATGGAGGGGGGGCGCATCGTGGTGGTCACCTCTACCCAGATCCCCCATATCGTCCGCCGGGTGATCGGCCAGGCCATGGGCATCGGCTGGGGCTCCATCCGGGTGATCAAGCCCTACATCGGCGGCGGCTTCGGCAACAAGCAGGAGGTGCTCTACGAGCCCCTCAACGCCTGGCTCACCACCCAGGTGGGGGGCCGCTGTGTCCGGCTGGACGTCTCCCGGGAGGAGACCTTCCAGAACACCCGCTCCCGCCACCCCATCTCCTTTGACGTGGCGGCGGCGGTGGACGGCGACATGCGCCTGATGGCCCGCTCCTGCACCGCCGTCTCCAACCAGGGGGGCTACGCCTCCCACGGCCACTCCATCGTGGCCAATGCCGTCACGGGCTTCCGGCAGCTCTATCTGGACCGGATCGGCCACCACTCCACGGCCTACACCGTCTACACCAACCGGCCCGCCCCCGGCGCCATGCGGGGCTACGGCATTCCCCAGTGTAACTTCGCCGTAGAGTGCATGATGGACGACATTGCCCGGGAAAAGGGCTGGGATCCCAAGGCCTTCCGGCTGGCAAACCTCATGCCCCTGGGCTATGTAGACCCCTTCAACGGCATCACCTGCCACTCCACCGGCCTGGCCGAGTGCATCGAGAAGGGCGCGTACTTCATCGGCTGGGCGGAGCTGCGGGAGAAGTACCAGAATCAGAGCGGCCCGGTGCGCCGGGGCGTGGGCATGGCCTGCTTCTCCTACAAGACCGGCGTGTACCCCATCTCCCTGGAGACCGCCTCCGCCCGGCTGGTGCTCAACCAGGACGGCACGGTGCAGCTCCACCTGGGGGCCACCGAGATCGGCCAGGGGGGCGACACCGTGTTCTCCCAGATGGCCGCCCAGGCCATCGGCATTCCCACCGAGGACGTACATATTGTCTCCTTCCAGGACACCGACACAGCCCCCTTTGATACTGGGGCCTACGCCTCCCGGCAGACCTACGTCACCGGCAAGGCCATCAAAAAGGTGGGGGAGGAGTTCCGAGAAAAGCTCCTCGCCTACGCCGCCGAGCTATTTCCCGACGCATCGGGACTGGACATCCGGGAGCGGCAGGTTGTGGACGGGGCGGGGGAGGCCCTCATCTCCCTGGCCGACCTGGCCATGAACGCCTTCTACTCCCTGGAGCACAGCGTCCACATCACCGCCGAGGACACCAACCACTGCAAGGAGAACACCTTCGCCTTCGGCTGCTGCTTTGCCGAGGTGGAGGTGGACATACCCGTGGGCAAGGTGAGGGTGCTGCGCATCGTTAACGTCCACGACTCGGGGAAGCTCATCAACCCCGCCCTGGCGGAGGCCCAGGTCCACGGCGGCATGAGCATGGGCATCGGCTACGCTCTCACCGAGGAGATGAAGTTCGATCCCAAGACCGGCCGTCTGCTCAACGGCAACCTGCTGGACTACAAGATGCCCACGTCCATGGATCACCCCGACCTCACCGCCCTGTTCGTGGAGACCGACGACCCCTCCGGCCCCTTCGGCAACAAGGCTCTGGGCGAGCCGCCCACCATCCCCGTGGCCCCGGCCATCCGCAACGCGGTGCTCCAGGCCACCGGCGTGGCGGTGAACACCCTGCCCCTGTCGCCCCAGAAGCTGGTGGAGGAATTTACGAGAGGAGGGCTGATCTGACATGTATGACATTGCATCCATTTATTCGGCCAGGTCGGTGGACGACGCCATCCGCGCCCTCCAGGCCGATCCCGCCGCCGTGGTGATCGCCGGCGGCACCGACGTGCTCATCAAAATCCGGGAGGGGAAGCTGGCGGGCTGCTCCCTGGTGTCCATCCACGAGCTGGGGGAGGAGCTCTCCGGCGTGACGCTGGCTGACAACGGCGACGTGGAGATCGGCCCCCTGACCACCTTCCGCGGCGTCACCTTTTCCGACGTGATCCGCCGCACAATCCCCGTGCTGGGGGAGGCGGCCGACATGGCCGGCGGGCCCCAGCTCCGGGCCGCGGGCACCATCGGCGGCAACGTGTGCAACGGCATTACCTCCGCCGACACGGCCTCCACCCTGGTGGCCCTGGACGCGGTGCTGCGGGTGCGCGGCCCCAAGGGCGAGCGGGAGGTGCCCATCTCCCAGTGGTATCAGGGGGTGGGCAAGGTGGCCCTGGCCCCCTATGAACTGCTGGTGAAGATCGTGATCCCCTGCGACAACTATGTCGGCTATACCGGCCACTACATCAAATATGCCCAGCGCAACGCCATGGACATCGCCACCCTGGGGGTGAGCTGCCTGGTGAAGCTCACCAGCGACAAAAAAATGGTGGACGACGCGGCCCTGGCCTTTGGCGTGGCCGGGCCGGTGCCCATGCGCTCTCCGGCCGCCGAGGCGGCGGTGCGGGGCCTGCCCATCGGGGAGGCCGTCGCCGCCATCGGCGAGGCCGCCCTGGCCGACGTGAACCCCCGCACGAGCTGGCGGGCGTCCAAGGAGTTCCGCATCCAGCTGGTCAAGGAGCTGTCCGCCCGCTCCCTGCGGGAGGCGGCCCGGAAGGGAGGGGCCGACGTATGATCGAAGTGCTGCGCTGTACCGTGAACAACAAGCCCGTGGAGGTGGGTATCGACCCCCGGGAGTCCCTGGCCGACGTGCTGCGGGAGCGGCTGGGCCTCACCAGCGTGAAGAAGGGCTGTGAGGTGGGGGAGTGCGGGGCCTGCACCGTCCTGGTGGACGGCACGGCCATCGACTCCTGCATCTACCTGGGCGTGTGGGCCCAGGGTAAGAGCATCCTCACCGTGGAGGGCCTCCAGGACGCAGATGGGGGCCTGTCCCCCATCCAGCGGGCCTTTGTGGAGGAGGCCGCCGTCCAGTGCGGCTTCTGCACCCCCGGCATCATCATGTCCGCCGTGGAGATCGTGGGCTCCGGCAAGCAGTACACCCGGGAGGAGCTGCGCAAGCTCATCTCCGGCCACCTGTGCCGCTGCACCGGCTATCAAAACATTCTGAACGCCGTGGAGCGGGCGGTGGACGAGGCCCACAGGTTCGTGGGAAAAGGGGAATAAAGACAAACGGGAGACGCCTGTCGGGCGTCTCCCGTTTTGTGGGCCGATGAGGGCATCGGCCCCTACGGGCCGTGCGGAATTGGCTCCCAATACGTGCATACCTGGTCCGGGGTTCGGTTCTTGCGCCGTGGACAATGACAGTGCCCGTACCAAAGGGGGAAATAGCTGCCATCCCGGTAAATATAGTGCTGCCGGTAGTGGACGCAAGTCCCGCATACCTGTCCGTCTACAATTTCATATTTATACATCCTTATCACCTAAGACTATTTTATGCAAAAAGTGCATAAAATGCAATATGCAGTTTTTGCATGATATATGCTGATTACCGGTGATGCTTATGTACCCGCGATTGGCGGAACTGCGGGAGGATCATGATCTGTCCCAGGCGGAAATGGCAAAGATATTGAGGGTCAGTCAGGCCACCTATTCCCGGTATGAGACCGGGCGTTTGGATATTCCCAGCCAGACGCTGATTGCTCTGGCCCGGTATTATGGGGTAAGTGTGGATTATCTGCTGGGGCTGGATCACAGGCGGTAGGGGGGCGGTACCCGCATCGCCCCGCCCGGACGAAAAAAAGACCTGCGGCAAATGCCGCAGGTCTTTTTGACAATCAGCACATGGGCTTCAGGTCGGGGGAGACGATCAGGGTGGCCTCGGTGGCGGCCTGTACCTGTTCCACAGTGAACTCGGGGTTGATCTCCACCAGCTCCAGGCCCTTGTCGGTCACGTTGATGACGCACATCTCGGTGATGATCTTGGTGATGCAGTGGACGGCGGTGTAGGGCAGCCTGCACTTCTTCAGGATCTTGGGGTTGCCCTTGGCGGTGTGCTCCATGGCGACGATGACTTCCTTGGCGCCCACCAGCAGATCCATGGCGCCGCCCATACCGGGCATCTTCTTGCCGGGGATAATCCAGTTGGACAAGGAGCCCTCCTCGTCTACCTCCAGGCCGCCCAGAATGGTGGCGTTTACATGGCCGCCGCGGATAAAGCCGAAGGAGGTGGCGGAGTCGATGTAGCAGCCGAAGGGAGCGGCCTGGGCGGGCTGTCCGCCGGCGTCGGTCTTATAGCGGGGGTCGGCCTCCTCGGGCGTGGGCTTGGCTCCGGTGCCGATGATGCCGTTCTCAGACTGGAGAATCACATGCACCCCCTCAGGCAGGTAGGCGGGTACCAGGGTGGGCAGGCCGATGCCCAGGTTGACCACGTCGCCGTCCTTCAGCTCCTGGGCGACGCGCTTGGCAATAAAGCCCTTGATCTCAGACTTTTCCATTACGCATTCCCTCCATCCACGATGTAGTTGACAAAGGCGCCGGAGGTCACGACGTTCTCAGGCTGGATGTCGCCGATCTCCACCACATTGTCCGCCTCGGCGATCACCACGTCGGCGGCGGTGGCCATGACGATGTTGAAGTTGCGGGTCGTGCCCTTGTACCAGATGTTGCCGAACTTGTCCACAAGATAGCCGTTGATGAGGGCGAAATCGGCACGGATGGGCTTCATGAGCAGATAGTCTCTGCCGTCAATGGTCTGCTTGCCCAGGCAGAAGGGGGAATCCTCCACGATGGTGCCCACGCCGGTGGGGGTGAGCACGCCGCCCAGGCCGGCGCCGCCGGCGCGGATCATCTCCGCCAGAGTGCCCTGGGGAATCAGATCCACGGTCAGGGTCTTGTCCACCATGCCCTGAGTGCCCACGTCGGGGGTCATGCCCACGTGGGTGGCAATGACGTGCTTGACCTGATGGTTGTGCACCAGCTTGGCCACGCCGTAGAATTCCTCGCCGTTGGGGCCGGTGGCCATGCCGCAGTCGTTGCCGATGATGGTCAGGTCCTTGGTGCCCTTCTGAGCCAGAGCTTCGATGATGTGATGGGCGCTGCCGCAGCCCAGGAAGCCGCCGTACATGATGGTCGCCCCGTCGGGGATCATGTCCACAGCCTCCGCAACAGAAATAATCTTATTGCGCACAGTGTTACCCTCCTAGTTCAAATTAGAGTGGGGTGTTCGCGTTATAGTTGGGAGGAAGGACGGTCCGCCGCCCTTCCTCCCGCTTAGTTTAGCACTTTTCGAAGATGGTGGCAACACCCATGCCGCCGCCGATGCACAGGGTGGCCAGGCCCTTCTTGGCATCGGGCCGTTTGGCCATCTCATGGAGCAGGGTGACGATGATGCGGGCGCCGGAGCAGCCGACAGGGTGGCCGATGGCGATGGCGCCGCCGTTGACGTTGACCTTCTCCATGTCGAAGCCCAGCTCGCGGGCCACGGCGATGGACTGGGCGGCAAAGGCCTCGTTGGCCTCCACCAGATCGATGTCCTCGATCTTCAGGCCCGCCTTGCTCATGGCCTGACGGCTGGCGGGCACGGGGCCGACACCCATGATCTTGGGATCCACGCCGCCGTGGCCCCAGCTCACCAGCTTGGCCATGGGCTTGAGGCCGTACTTCTCCACGGCCTCCTTGGAGGCCAGAACAATGGCGGCCGCGCCGTCGTTGATGCCGCTGGCCTGGCCCGCAGTCACCCGCTGCACATGCTTATGGGCGTCATCCGCGTGAACCTGGGTGGGCTCAAAGGTGTGGACAATCTCGTCCTCCACGCCCTCCGGACCCACGGGGAAGGCGCCCTTCAGCTTGCCCAGGCTCTCCACAGTGGTGCCGGCGCGGGGGAACTCGTCCACCTTGAACTCCACCATTTCCTTCTTCTTCTTGACCATGACGGGCACGATCTCGTCGTCAAACCGTCCGGCCTTCTGGGCCGCCTCGGTCTTCTGCTGGGAGGCGGCGCCGAAGGCATCCAGCTCCTCGCGGGTGATGCCCCACACGTCGCAGATGTTCTCCGCAGTGGTGCCCATGTGGTAGTTGTTGTAGGCGTCCCACAGGCCGTCCTTGATCATGGTGTCCACGACCTTCTTGTCGCCCATGCGGGCGCCCCAGCGCTCGGCGGGGAGGGCGTAGGGGGCGGCGGACATGTTCTCGGTGCCGCCGGCCACGATGATGTCGGCGTCGCCGCACAGGATGGCGCGGGCGCCCTCGATGACGCTCTTCATGCCGGAGCCGCAAACCATGCCCACGGTGTAGGCGGGCACGGAGTAGGGCAGGCCCGCCTTCACGCCCACCTGGCGGGCGGGGTTCTGGCCCAGAGCGGCGGTGAGCACGCAGCCGAACATCAGCTCGTCCACCTGCTCCGGCTTCACTCCGGCGCGGTTCAGCGCCTCCTTCACCACCACGGCGCCCAGCTCCGTTGCGGGGGTGTCCTTCAGGCTGCCCCCGAAGGAGCCCACTGCCGTCCGGCAGCAGTTGACCACATACACTTCTTTCATTGCAGTAAACCTCCAGATCGTAATTTCATTTTCTCCCCATACCGAAAAATACCCTTCGAGTTTGATTATACCCCTCCGTTTTAAAAAAATCAACCACTGGTAAATTGGTAAGGGCAGGTTTTTTAAAAAAAGAAAACCGGGCGGTTCGGGTTTTGCCGAACCGCCCGGCCTTTCTCAGCCGCGCCCCGTTGTGGATTGGGCGTAGACGGCGTCCTCCTTCTGAATCTGGGCCTGGGTGACCAGCGTGCCGTCCAGACCGCAGGCCTGGAGTACGGCCAGGGTGTGCCGGGCCCCGGACTGGAGGGTGATGCAGACCGTGTAGCCGTCCTCCTCCTCGCCGCCGGTGCGTCCGGCGGGCCGGAACTCCAGGTAGAGGTCGTTGTAGTAGCAGTTTTCCAGCCGGTCCCGGTTCTCCAGCAGATAGCGGCGGCCCAGGGTACCCTCGGCCAGATCGGCGCGGACAGCCTCCTCCAGTCCGGTCAGGGCGGAGGCGGGGACAATCGCGCTGTCCGTATCGGGGTTGGTGAGCCAGGCGTCCACCAGCCGGTCTCCCTCCCGCTGCGCGTGGAAGTAAGATTCACCAGCCAGGCCGGGGGCGTTGAGCAGGGCGTCCAGCCGGGCGGCGGGGGTGCCCGGCGTGTCCAGCTCGGACTGGCTGAGGGGAACCCGGTATTTCCGGGTCAGATAGGAGCCGTCCATGAGGGTATAGGAAATGTCCACATAGGTCCAGCCGTCGGACTGGATGCTCAGGCCGCTGCCGTCCTCTGACCAGGTGCTCTCCCAGTCCGCTTCCTCCAGCTCCTCCTTGTGCGCTACAATGGACTGGTGCAGGCCGGTAAGGGCTTCCAGCTCCTCCGGGGTGTCCAGGGTGAGGGTGGCGTAGCCCAGGTCGTCATAGGGGGCGGACTCCATGCCGGACAGGTGGGCGCTCTGTACCTCAGCGGCGTCGGGCACCCGGCCCTCAAAGCCGGTTATATCAAACTCCATCGCGCACATGGCGGCCGTCAGGCAGCACAGAAAGACCACGCAGCCCTTCCACGCGCCCCGGAATACCCAGAAACTCTTGCACAGCAGCATCTCGGCCACAAAGCAGCCCGCCGCGCCCCACACCACCATGAGAACCAGGAGCGTCCACGGCCCGCGGGGCAGCAGAGGGTCCAAAACGTAGTAAAAGACAGTGCTCAGTGTCACAGCGGTGCAGAAGGCCACACCGTATTTGAACACCGGGCGCACCCAGCGGACGCTGACCACGTCGCCGGCGCTCTCCAAATGCCGGCGGCGGTAGGCCGCCAGGGCCAGCCCTGCCAGCACCAGCCCGATGAGGGCGTACAGGGAGGCATAGCCCAGACCGGCAAAGTAGGGATCGCCCAGCATGCTGTTTCCGGCGGCGTCCGTTATGGTATCATACTGGACGTGACAGGCCTCGGAGAGCAGCAGCACCGGGGTGAGCCAGACGCCCAGCTTCTCCAGCCAGGCAGCGCTGGTGAAGCCGAAGAGAAATTCCTCGGCCATACGGCTGAAGACCCAGCACAGCCCGGCGGCCAGGCCATTGAGAACCACATAGAAGGCGGGCAGGGCCAGCACGTGGCCGGTGAACATGGCGCAGAACACGGCAAAGGAGTAGAAGAAGAGCCCGAACAGGCTCACCACCACCAGCCAGGTGAACAGGCTGCTGAACACCACTGTGCCGGCAAAGACCTCCGCCGCCAGGGCCAGCAGGAACACCGCCAGATTGGGCAGCAGCAGGAACAGAAGCCCCGACAGGTAGTTGGTGAGGAACAGGCCCTCCCGCCGCAGGGGCAGGGCGTGAAGCATGCCCACCGAGCGGCTGGCATAGAGGTAGGAGAACACCGCCATGGCGCACAGCAGGCCGAACAGAGCGGTCAGCGCAACGGCGGCGCTCGGGCCGCCGTCCAGGTAGTTCAGGGGCAGGCTGCGGGCCATTCCCCCGTCCCAATGTATCCGGTTGGACAAAATATTGAGGGGCAGCACCGCCAGCCAGAACAGGCCGTACAGCGACCAGATGGGCCAGAAGCGGGCGAAATTCTTGCGCAGCAGGGTAAAATTAAAGTACGATGTCGCGGACCGCATAGTCCTCACCTCCCAGCTCATAGATAAAGATCTCCTCCAGGGTCAGGGGCAGCGCCTCCATCAGAATGGGGGCGAAGGCGGCCAGACGGTTGGTGATCTCGGTGGCGTTGCCCCGGATGATGAGGGTGTGGATGCGCCCCACCTGGGAGACGTGGAGCACCTGGAGGTCCCCGGGAAGCTGGGGCAATTCCTTCTCCTGGAACACCACCTGCATCTTGACCACGTTCTCCTGCAGGGCGCTCAGGCTCCGCTCAATGAGCACCTTCCCCCTGGAGAGAATGCCCACATGGTCGCACACGTCCTCCAGCTCCCGCAGGTTGTGGGAGGATACCAGCACTGTGGTGCCGTGGTCGGCCACGTCTCCCATCAGCAGGGACCACACCTGCCGCCGCATCACCGGGTCCAGGCCGTCCACCGGCTCGTCCAGCACCAGGATGTCCGGCCGGCAGCACAGGGCCAGCCAGAAGGCGGACTGCTTCTGCATGCCCTTGGAGAGCCGCCGGATGGGCTGCTTTTCCGGAATGGTGGTAAACACGTCCTTCAGGGCCTCGTAGCGCTTGACGTCGAACCGGGGATAGAAGCCCCGGTAAAAGCGCATCATGTCCCGGGTGGAGGCGGAGAGGAAATAGTAAAGCTCGTCGGGGATGGAGGCGATGCGGGACTTGGCCTCCGGGTTTTCGTACACCGGGTTGCCCTCAATGAGCACCGAGCCGCTGTCCTGCCGGTAGACGCCGGTGACGTGGCGCAGCAGGGTGGACTTGCCTGCGCCGTTGGGGCCCACAAGCCCGTAGATGGACCCGTGGGGCACCGTCATGGTCAGTCCGTCCAGGGCCCGAAACCCGTCAAAGCTCTTAACCACATTTTTTGCTTCAATCATAGCTGCGCTCCTCTCTCACAGTCTGCCGGGCCGCCGCCTCCAGCCGCCCGGCCAGCTCCCCCGCGGTCATGCCCAGGAACAGAAGCTCCGCCGCCGAGGCGTCAAATTCCCGGAGCAGGCGGTCCCTTCTGGCTGCATTCACGTCGGCCTGGGGGGCGGCGAAGGAGCCCTTGCCCGCCACCGTGTAGAGATAGCCCTCCTGCTCCAGGGACTCATAGGCCCGCTGGATGGTGTTGGGGTTGATGGCCAGCGAGGAGGCCAGCGCCCGCACGGAGGGCAGTTTGTCTCCCGCCTGGAGCGCCCCGGTCACCACCAGATGGCGCAGGCCGTCCCTGACCTGCTCGTAGATGGGCCGCGCATCCCGGTAATTGAGTTGGATCATACCGTCGTCTCCCTTCCGGAAACTGTATTACATGAAATAGTACACTTAGTATACACGCCGCCGGAGGGAAAGTTTTTAATTATTTCTGACGTTTTTTTAAAACAGCCCGCAGTCCCGGGGCAGAATCCGCCAAATTTCCAGTGACAACAGGGCGGGATAGGCGTATAATAGAACCACCTTATCAAGAGAAAGCGGGTGACACCCATGAACCAGAGGGCCTGGATGGAGTACCGTGCCTGTGTGGAGGAGCTGCTGTTTTCGTCTCAGGTGCAGCATATGAAGTCCATCCGGCACCACCCCGGCGTGTCCTGCTATGAGCACAGTGTCTTTGTGTCCTATGTGGCCTGGTATCTGGCGGACCGGTGGGGGGCCGACGCGCGCACCGCTGCGCGGGCGGGGCTGCTCCACGACCTGTATCTCTACGACCCCCGCACCCTGCCCTCCTACCGGCAGTGCTTTGCCCATCCGGTGGCCGCCGCGGAGAATGCGGCCGCGCTGTGCGGCGGCCTGACCGCCCGGGAGAAAAACTGCATTTTGGCCCACATGTGGCCCCTGTCCCGCCGGGCGCCCCGCAGCCGCGAGGCGGCCGCGGTCTGCCTGGCCGACAAGCTGTGCGCCACGGCTGAAATCATGCAGATCTGGCGGAACCTGGGCCTGCGCCGGGCGGTTTTGAGCGGCGCGTGAGCAAGCCTGTCTCTGACAGGCTTGCTTTTGTTTTTTAAATGGGGACGGCGAGGGGCCGTTTTGCAAAGAAAGGAACGGAAAAAGGGGCGGGAAATTGTGCAAGCCTCCCAAGAGCGAAAAATTACCCGCTTTTTTTGAAATTTCCGATGCATTTTCAGTCCTGCTTTGCTATAATCTGATTGCAAGAAATCCATGTTTTTGAGGTGATTTCAACATGAACGCGACTGGAGCGGTCGTATTCCTGCCACGGGAGGGCAACGGCCCGTCCCTGATGCTGGAGGAGCTCCTCTTCGATCCCGCGGCCCTGTGGCTGGCGGAGTCGCTCAGGGCCGCCGGAGTGGAGCGGTTTTTCGTGGTCTGCCACACCGACGACCAGGCCCGGGCGGCGGCCTGCTTCCCCGCCGGCACCGAGTTTGTCACCGGCGGCAGCGGCGACGCAGTGGAGCAGCTGTCGGCTTTTCTCAACGCCCTGGAGGGCAAGGTGATCGTGATCACCAAGCCGGTGCTGCTGGACTGGGGGGATGCCCGGACGCTGGCCGGCCTGGAGAACGGCGGCGTACTCGACAGCAAGGACACCGGCGTGTACCGCATCGACGGCGGCCTGCTGTCCCAGACTCTGGCTGAGGGCGTTGGCCTGGAGGAGGCCCTGAAGGAGAAGGGCGACCGCTTCAACAGCCGCGGCGTCTGGTTCCAGGGCGCCTATCCCATCCGCTCCGGCTGGAACGGCCGCATGGAGGCTGAGATGGTGGCCCGGCAGCACGGTGTGCGCCGCCTGCTGGAAGCCGGAGTCCGCATTATGGACCCCAGCCATTGCTATGTGGGTCCCCGGGTGAAGGTGGGGGAGGGCACCGTCCTGCTGCCCGGCACAATCCTGCGGGGGGAGACCGTCATCGGCCGGGACTGCGAGGTGGGTCCGAACGCCATGGTGCGGGACTGCACCGTGGGGGATGGCGTCACCATTAACTCCTCCCAGCTCAATGAGAGCACCATCGGCGACGGGGTGAAGATCGGCCCCTTCGCGTACATCCGCCCCAACTGCCACGTGGGGCCCGGCGTCAAGGTGGGCGACTTTGTGGAGCTGAAAAACTCCACCATCGGCGAGGGTACCAAGATCTCCCACCTGACGTACGTGGGCGACTCCGACGTGGGCGGCCACGTCAATTTCGGCTGCGGCACCGTCACGGTGAACTATGACGGCACCAGCAAGTTCCGCACGGTCATCGGCGACCATGCGTTCATCGGCTGCAATACCAACCTGGTGGCCCCCGTGCGGGTGGGGGAGGGGGCGTACACCGCTGCGGGCAGCACCATCACCGACGAGGTGCCCGCCGACTCCCTGGCCATCGCCCGCACCCGCCAGACCGTCAAGAAGCAGTGGGCCGCCAAGCGGCGCAACCGCAGAAAGTAGCTCTTTCCCGCAGCCGCGGGATACAGGATAGAGAAAAAATGTGAGAGGATGTTACAAGAATGATCGCACACGGTAAGGACATCAAGATCTTTTCCGGCACTTCCAACCGCCCCCTGGCCGAGGCCATCTGCAAGGAGGTGGGCACGGAGCTGGGCAACGCCGAGGTGGGCGCCTTCTCTGATGGGGAGAACTTTGTCTCCATCTATGAGACCGTCCGCGGCTCCGACGTGTTCGTGGTCCAGTCCACCAGCTCCCCGGTCAACGACAACCTCATGGAGCTGCTCATCATGATCGATGCCCTCAAGCGGGCCTCCGCCGGCCGCATCACCGCCGTGATGCCCTACTTCGGCTACGCCCGCCAGGACCGCAAGACCAAGCCCCGCGACCCCATCTCCGCCAAGCTGGTGGCCAACCTGATCACCCGCGCCGGCGCCGACCGGGTCCTCACCATGGATCTCCACGCCAACCAGATTCAGGGCTTCTTTGACATCCCCGTGGACAATCTGCTGGGCAACCCCATTTTCACCAACTATCTCCACGACCGCTTTAACGGCAGGGAGGACGAGGTGATCGTCGTCTCCCCCGACGTGGGCAGCGTGGCCCGCGCCCGCGCCTTCGCCCAGAAGCTGGGCATGGGCCTGGCCATCGTGGACAAGCGCCGCCAGAAGGCCAACTCCTCCGAGGTCATGAACATCATCGGCGACGTCCGGGGCAAGAAGGTCATCCTCTTCGACGACATGGTGGACACCGCCGGCTCCCTCTGCGGCGCGGCCCAGGCCCTGGTGGAGCTGGGCGGCGCGGTGGACGTCATCGCCTGCGCCAGCCACGGCGTGCTCTCCGGCCCCGCCGTGGAGCGCATTGAGAAGAGTGTCCTCAAGGAGGTCTACTTCCTGGATACCGTGCCCCCCAAGGCTGGCGTCGCCTGCGACAAGATCAAGTATCTCTCCGTGGCCCACATGTTTGCCGAGGCCATCGAGCGCATCTACGAGGAAGTGTCTGTCTCGAAACTCTTTGTATAAGACGGACAGGATAGTACAAATATGGCGGGGGGCGGAGCGTTGCTCCGCCCCCATTGCCGCATGGAGGAAAAACGTTGTTTTTTGACAAAAATCGGGGCGCCGGGGCTGAATGGCTGGTGGTGGGCCTGGGCAACCCCGGCGAAAAATATGAGAATACCCGCCACAATGTCGGCTTTCTCACCGTGGACGAGCTGGCCGAGCGGGCCCGGGTGCCCGTGCAGAAGCTGAAGCACCGCGCCCTTACCAACACCTTGGAGGTGGGGAGCGTCAAGGTGCTGCTCATGAAGCCGGTGACCTATATGAACCTGTCCGGCGAGGCGGTGGGGGAGGCCGCCCGCTTCTATAAACTCCCACCGGAGCGGGTGCTGGTCATCTCTGACGACGTGTCCCTCCCCGTGGGCAAGCTGCGCATCCGCAAGGGCGGCTCCGCCGGGGGTCATAACGGCCTCAAGAGCATCATCCAGCACCTGGGTACCGACCAGTTCCCCCGGATCAAGGTCGGGGTGGGCCAGAAGCCCCACCCAGACTATGACATGGCCGACTGGGTGCTCTCCAAATTCGCCGGGGAGGATCTCAAGACCATCACAGAGGCCATCCGTAAGGCCGCCGACGCGGTGGAGTGCCTCATTCAGGAGGGGCCGGACAAGGCCATGAACCGCTTCAACGGCTGAGGAGTGCGCCATGATCACCTTTCGAGAAATTGATAAAAGCAACTATATGGAATGCATCTGCCTAAAGGTGAAGGACGAGCAGCGCGGCTTTGTGGCGGATAACGCCCGCTCCCTGGCCGAGGCCCGGTTTGAAGAGGGCCTGTATACCCGGGCCGTCTATTCCGACGGCGTCATGGTCGGATTTGTCCTGTTTGATTATGACCCCGAGCTTCCAGGGTGGTGCATGAGCCGGTTCATGATCGGCGCGCAGTACCAGGGGCGGGGCCTGGGCAAAGAGGCCGTGCTCCGCTTTCTGGACTTTATGAGGGAACACATGGGGGTGCGGGAGCTCTACCTCCATGTGGAGCTGGAGAATACGGCGGCCTATGAGATGTATCAAAAGCTGGGCTTTCGCGCCGTCCGGGAGATCCAGTATACCTTTGACGGGGCGGTCTACCGGGAGCGGCGGATGAAGATTTGCCTCTGAGACTCCCCGCCGCCCATCCCACGCCGGGCCTCCGAACGGCCCGCGCCCACAACTTCCGATCTTTTCTGTGCCGAGGTGTCCTATGAAGCCACTGCTCTCCGCCCTCAACGACATACCTGAATACCGCTCCCTGCTGGCGGCCATCGACAACGGGGCCTGTCCGGCGGCCTTTTCCGGGCTGTCGGCGGTGCACCGCGCCCACTTCGCCGCGGGCATCCGCCAGGAGCTGAACCGCCCCGTGGTGGTGGTGTGCGCCGACGAGGGGGAGGCCGAGCGCATGGCCAGGGATCTGGCCGCCCTGTCGGGGGAGGCGGTGCGCACCCTCTCTGCCCGGGAGTTCACCTTCCACAACGCCGCGGTGGTGTCCCGGCAGTACGAGCACCGGCGGCTGTCCACCCTGCGGGCCCTGGCGGCGGGGGAGTGCCCCCTGCTGGTCTGTACGGTGGAGTCCATTCTCCAGCGCACCATTCCCAAAACCCTGCTGACCCAGGCGGCCCAGGTTCTGCGGATGGGAGAGCGGCACGACCTGGGGGAGCTGGCCGGCACCCTGGCCGCCGCGGGCTACACCCGCTGCGAGCAGGTGGAGGGCGTGGGCCAGTTCGCCCTGCGGGGGGGCATCCTGGACTTTTTCTCCCCGGCCCACCCCAAGCCCGTCCGGGTGGAGTTCTTCGGGGACGAAATCGACGCCATGGGCCTCTTCGATCCCGACACCCAGCGGCGCATCGAGAACCTCGGCGCGGCGGAGATCCTGCCGGCGGCGGAGGTGCTGCCCCAGTTTGCCCCTGGCGGGTACGGCGGGCTGCTGGAGGGGCTGGACCGTCTCATTTCCCAGGCAAAGCGCCGCAAGGGGAGCGAGACACTGGTGCAGACGCTGGAGGAGGACCGGGAGCGGCTGGCGGCCAGCACGGCCTTCCCGGCCATGGACCGCTACATCGCCCTGATCTACCCCGTCATGGCCACGGCGGCGGATTACTTCCCCGAGGATGCGGTGGTGGTGCTCAGCGAGAGCCCCCGGGTGGCCGAGCGGGGAAAGAGCTACCTGTGGCAGTTGGGAGAGGACGCCAAGGCCCTGATGGAGCGGGGAGAGCTGGCCGGGGAGCTGGCTGACTTCGCCCGCACCTTTGAGGAGCTGACCGAGGTGTTGGCCGACTGGCCGGTCTGTTACCTGGACGCCTTCACCTCCTCCCGGTACCCCCAGCGGCCCCGCACCCTGCTCAACCTGCTGACCAAGCAGCTCCCCTCTTACGGCGCCAGCCTGGAGACCGCCGTCTCCGACCTGGCCCACTATGTCTCCGACGGATTCCGCACCGTGGTGCTGGTGAGCAGCGAGCAGCGTGCCCTCAACCTCCAGGCCCTCCTGCGGGAGCAGAAGATGACCACCGCCGTGGATTTCCAGCTCCACGAGCTGCCCGGCTACGGCAAGGCGGTGATTGCCGTGGGGGGGCTCACCGCCGGCATGGAGTACCCGGTGGGGCGCTTCGCCGTGCTCACCGAGGGGCAGTCCCTGCTGGGCAAAAAGCGCAGGAGCAAGCCGGTGACCAACCGGCAGAAGCTGGGCTCCTACGCCGACCTGTCTCCCGGCGACCTGGTGGTACACGAGCACCACGGCGTGGGCCGCTTCCTGGAGATGACCAAGATGACGGTGGACGGGGTGCAGAAGGACTACGTCAAGATCGCCTACGCCGGGGCCGACGTGCTCTACGTCCCCGCCACCCAGCTCGACCTGGTGAGCAAGTACATCGGCTCCGGGGAGGACGCCCAGGAGACCCGCAAGCTCTCCAGGCTGGGGGGCACCGACTGGGAGAAGGCCAAGACCCGGGCCAAGAAGGCCGTCAAGGATCTGGCCAAGGGGCTCATTCAGCTCTATGCCGAGCGGCAGCGCCAGCCCGGCTTCGCCTTCTCCCCCGATTCCCCCTGGATGAAGGAGTTTGAGGACGAGTTCGAGTACGCCGAAACCGACGATCAGCTCCGCTGCATCGCCGAGATCAAGCAGGATATGGAGCAGGCCCGGCCCATGGACCGGCTGCTGTGCGGCGACGTGGGCTACGGCAAGACGGAGGTGGCCTTCCGGGCCATCATGAAGTGTGTGCTGGACGGCAAACAGGCCGCCATCCTGGTGCCCACCACCGTGCTGGCCCGGCAGCACTACCTGACGGCTAAGCAGCGCTTTGCCAAGTACCCGGTGGAGATCGACGTGGTCAGCCGCTTCCGCACCCAGGCCCAGATGAAGGACACCCTGCGGCGGCTGGAGCAGGGGGGCATCGATCTGCTCATCGGCACCCACCGGCTCTTTCAGAAGGACGTGAAATTTAAGGATTTGGGCCTGCTGGTCATTGACGAGGAGCAGCGCTTCGGCGTCCAGCACAAGGAGAAGCTCAAGGAGCTGTCCAAGCAGGTGGACGTGCTCACCCTCTCCGCCACCCCCATCCCCCGGACGCTGAATATGGCCCTCTCCGGCATCCGGGACATGTCCACCCTGGAGGAGCCGCCCATGGATCGCCAGCCGGTGCAGACCTATGTGCTGGAGCACGACTGGGGGGTGCTCTCCGACGCCATGCGCCGGGAGCTGGAGCGGGGCGGCCAGGTGTACTACCTCCACAACCGGGTGGAGACCATCACCCGCACCGCCGCCCGCATCAAGGAGATGCTGGGGGAGGACGTGGCTGTGGCGGTGGCCCACGGCAAGATGAGCCAGGAGGAGCTCAACGACGTGATGACCCGCATGAGCGACGGCGAGGTGGACGTGCTGGTGTGCACCACCATCATCGAGACGGGCATTGACATCGCCAACGCCAACACCCTGATCATCGAGGACGCCGACCACATGGGCCTGGCCCAGCTCCACCAGATCCGCGGCCGGGTAGGCCGCTCCACGCGCAGGGCTTACGCCTACCTGACCTACCGCCGGGGCAAAGTGCTCACCGAGGTGGCCTCCAAGCGCCTGGGGGCCATCCGGGAGTTTGCCGAGTTCGGCTCCGGCTTCAAAATCGCCATGCGCGACCTGGAGATCCGGGGGGCGGGCAATGTGCTGGGGCCGGAGCAGAGCGGATTCCTGCTCAGCGTGGGCTACGACATGTACCTCAAGCTGCTGGAGGAGGCGGTACTGGAGGAGCGGGGCGAGAAGCCGGAGCGCCCCACCGAGTGCGCCGCCGATCTCAGTGTGGCCGCCTCCATCCCAGACCGCTATGTGCCCTCGCCGGAGCAGCGGATGGACCTCTACCGCCGCATCGCCGCCATCCGCTCCGAGGCGGACGCCGACGACGTGATGGATGAGCTCATCGACCGCTACGGCGACCCACCCCGCACGGTCAACAACCTCATCTCCGTGGCGCTCCTCCGCGCCGACGCCGCCCGGAACGGGATCTCCCAGATCGACCAGAAGGGTGCCAACCTGAATTTCTATCTGGACCAGTTCGATCTCCAGCGGGTGAGCGCCCTGTGCGGCCTGGAGAAGTACCGCTCCCGCCTGCTCTTCTCCGCCGGGGAGAGGCCCTACCTGGCCCTGCGGCTCAAAAAGGGGGAGGACGCCCTGAAATTTGGCCGCAGGCTGGTGGAGGACTATGCGAAGACCGCCCCGGATCAGACAGAGGGATAGAGCGGGGGTGGACTCCCCCTGCCGGCGGCAGCCGGCGCCGCGTGTGCGGCGGAGCTGGGCGGGATTCACTTCCGCCCAGCGAAATGAAATGAAATGGGGCCCCCGGCCCGCTCCTGGCGGGCTGGGGCTGAGGACGCCCTGAAATTCGGGCGCAAGCTGGTGGAGGACTATGCGAAGACCGCCCCGGCTGAGACAGAGGGATAGAGCGGGGGGCGGACTCCCCCTGCCGGCGGCAGCCGGCGCCGCGTGTGCGGCGGAGCTGGGCGGGATTCACTTCCGCCCAGCGAAATGAAATGGAACGGGGCCCCCGGCCCGCTGCTGGCGGGCTGGGGCTGAAGACGCCCTGAAATTCGGGCGCAAGCTGGTGGAGGACTATGCCGAAAACGCCCCCAAAGCGGAGCCGTAGGGCGGCGCGCAAAACTTCCGGTTGTATCCGCTGGGGAAATGGTGTACACTGGAACAGGCTTTTGGAACCCAAATAAGGAGGACAAACACGCATGAACGTGAAACAGTTTCTGTGCGCCGGCATGACCGGGGCGCTGCTCGTGGCAGGACTGACAGCCTGCGCGCCCGGCGCGCCGGAGGTGGACCCGTCCGACGTGGCCTATCAGACCGCCGGTGTGACCAGGGACACGGTGCTCTTTACGGTGGATGGCACAGAGGTTACCGCCGACGAGTACCTGTTCTGGCTGCTCCAGAGCGTGGCCTCGGCCAAGCAGAGCGGTTACCTGGCGGACGACGACGCTTGGGAGGAGGAGCTCAACGGCGTCCCCACGGCGGAGTATCTGAAGGAGGACGCGCGGAACACCAGCGTGCTCTACACCACGGTGTCCAACCACGCGGCGGCGGCGGGACTGACCGTGACCGAGGAGGAGCAGGCCGAGGCGGACGCTGAGCTGGAGACGCTGACCCAGCGGGTGGACAGCTATTACGGGATGACCCTTCAGGAGTACCTGGACCAGCAGTGCATCAGCGAGGCGGCTTTCCGCAAGCTGAACCAGGTGCCCTATCTGGCCCGGAGCCTCCAGACCCAGATGGAGGAGGCGGGGGAGCTGACCGCCCAGGACGCCGATCTGGATGCCATGGTGGAGGAGGCGGGCTACTACAAGGCCAAGCACATCCTGCTGGCCTTCCCGGAGAACGAGGACGGCAGCGCCGTCACCGACGAGCAGAAGGCCGCCGTCAAGGCGGAGGCCGACCAGCTCCTGGCCCAGATTCGGACCGCCGCAGACCCCTTGGTGGAGTTTGACAAGGTGATGAACGAACGCAGCGACGACGGCCGGGACGAGAACAACCAGCTCTATGCGCCCGACGGCTACCTGGCCTATGCCGGCCAGATGGTGCCTCAGTTTGAGAGTGCCGCCAAGGCCCTGGCCGTGGGTGAGATCAGCGAGCCCGTGGAAACCGCCTACGGCTACCACATCATTCTGCGCCAGGACTTTACCGACGAGGAGCGCCAGCAGCTCCGGGACAGCATGGCGGCCATCTACCCCGATTACGCCATGAGCAAGCTGAACGAGCAGTGGGTGGAGGAGGCGAAGGTAGAGGTCAAGCCCGCCTATGAGAAGCTGGATCCCAATTCCTTCTACAAGAATATGGTGGCCTTTGCCGAGCAGTGGCAGGAGGAAAAGGCCGCCGAGGAGGCCGCTCAGGCGACCGCCAGTCCCGCGCCTGAGACCGGGACCCCGGCACAGAGCACAGAGCCCGCACCGGATGCCACCGGGAGCGGAGCGCAATAAGCACAGGCAAAAACCCCGCCGATCCGGCGGGGTTTTTGATTAAAAAACTATAGTTTAAAAGAAAGATTCTATTGTTTATAGTAAAAATCCAAAGTTGTGTCAATCTATATCTAAAGTTTGGGACAAAGGGTGAGACACAATGGAGGACAAGGAGAAAAAGCTGGCGCTGCAAAAGGCGGTGGGCGAGCGGGTGTACCACAGCCGGAAGCTGGCGCGGATGAGCAAGGAGGAGCTGGCCGAGCGCCTGGGCATCTCCTCCCAATATGTAAATGATATTGAACAGGGGAAAAAGTGTATGTCCATGGCGATTTTTGTGGAGCTGGGCGAGGTGTTCCACACAGGGCTGGATGAGCTCGCCCACGGCGCGCAGAAGGAGGAGCCCGTGCTGGAGCACCTGCTCTGCCACCTGCGCCAGCTCTCTCCGGTGCAGCGGGATATGGCCGTTCACATGCTGCATCTGGCGTTCCGGGCCGCCCAGGAGCTGGGCCCGGAGGAGTAGGCGTGGCGCTGGAGATCCGGGTCCTGGTGGTGGAGGATGATCCGGAGACCCGGATGCTGACGGAGGCCCTTCTGTCCGGACGGAAGGGGGTCTGCCTATGCGCGCTGGCAAAGGACGGCCTGGAGGGGCTGGAGCTGGTGGAGCAGACCAGGCCCGATATCGTGCTGCTGGATCTGATTCTGCCCGGGATGGACGGGCTTGATTTCCTCCGCGCCCTGCGCCGCCGGAGCGCACGTCCGGCTGTGGTGGTGGCCTCCCAGGCCTCGGAGCCCACAGTCATCCGGCTGGCCTTTCAGCTTGGGGCCAGCTACTATCTCATAAAGCCCCTCAACTTCGACTCCCTGCCCGATCTGTTTCACTCGCTCTGCCTGGAGCCCCGGGAGCGGGCGGCGGCGGACTATCTGCGGGGGATGGGCGCGTCCGGGCTGGGGGTGGAGGCCGCCGCGCGGACGGCGGCCGTGCTCTCCACGGGCGCGGAGGGGGCCATTCCGCTCAAGGAGGGGTATGCCGCCGCCATGGCGGCCCAAAACACCAGCTACGCCTGCGTGGAGAAAAACATCCGCTCCATGGTGGGCAAGCTCCAGGCCGGGGCCTGCGGGGAGTATCAGGCCCTCATGGGCGGCCTGCCGGCCGAACGGCCCAGCAATGAGCTCTTTCTCCGCCGGCTGGCCCGGCGGATTTTGGAGTGGTAGCGCCACGTTTCCCCTGAAATCGGACAGGCACTCTGCTATACTGTAGCCAGAGATTGGAAACTACAGTGAGCGAGGAGCGAGCGACATGGGCGTATGGCATACATACAGCACCAGACAGACCCTGTCTGAGCTGGAAACGGACAAGTCCCGGGGGCTGAGCGGGGCGGAGGCGGAGCGGCGGCTGGCCCGCTGGGGGCCCAACCGGCTGGAGGAGGGGAGGCGGCAGGGGCTGCTGCTGCGCTTCCTGGGGCAGATGAAGGACCCCATGATCCTGGTGCTGCTGGCCGCAGCGGCCCTGTCCCTGTGGGCCAGCGGCGGCGAGGACTGGCTGGATGCGGCCATCATCCTGGTCATCGTGGTGGTGAACGCCTGCATCTCCATCTCCCAGGAGGACAGCGCCGAGAAGGCCCTGGAGGCCCTGCGGAAGATGTCGGCCCCCCTGGCCAAGGTGGTGCGGGACGGGGCGCTTCAGCGGCTGGAGACCGACCGGCTGGTGCCCGGCGACATCATCCATCTGGAGGCGGGGGACCTGGTGCCCGCCGACGCCCGGATTCTGGAGGCCGCCTCCCTCCAGGCCGATGAGAGCGCCATGACCGGCGAGTCCGTCCCCGTGTCCAAGGGGCTGCTGTCCGCCCTGCCGGAGGACACCCCCCTGGCGGAGCGGCACAATATGGTGCTCGCGTCCACCGTCATCACCCGGGGGCGGGCGGTGTGCGTGGTCACCGGCACCGGCATGGACACCGAGGTGGGCCGCATTGCCGGGCTGCTGCTGGGGGAGGGAGAGGGACAGACCCCCCTCCAGAAGAAGATGGCGGAGATCTCCAAGACCCTGTCCTTCGTCTGCCTGTGTGTGTGCGCGGTGATGTTCGGGGTGGGGCTGCTCCAGGGGCGGCCCATGCTGGACATGTTTCTCACCGCCGTCTCCCTGGCGGTGGCCGCCATCCCCGAGGGGCTGCCCGCCATCGTCACCATTGTGCTGGCCCTGGGGGTGGCCCGCATGGCCCGGCGGCGGGCCATCGTCAAGCGCCTGCCCGCCGTGGAGACCCTGGGGTGCGCCGGGGTGATCTGCTCGGACAAGACAGGCACGCTCACCCAGAACCGCATGACCGTGGTGGACGTGTGGACGCCCCGGAGCGGCGAACGGGCCCTGGCCCTCACCATCGGAGCCCTGTGCTCCGATGCCGCCCTGGCCTGGAAGGGACGGGAGCCGGTGTCCACCGGCGATCCCACCGAGACCGCACTGGTGGACGCGGCGGCCCGGGAGGGCCTGGATAAAAATGGACTGGAGGGGGAGTGGCCCCGGCGGGGGGAGCTGCCCTTTGACTCGGAGCGCAAGCTCATGACCACCGTCCACCAGAGGCCCGGCGGCGGCTGGCGGGTGTGCGTCAAGGGGGCCCCCGACGTGCTCGCCCGCCGGTGCCGGCTGGATTCCGCCGCCGCCCGGCGGCTGGAGAGCCGGAACGAGGCCATGGCGGGGAAGGCCCTGCGGGTGCTGGGGGTGGCCTACAAGGATCTGGCCATGCTGCCCCGGGAGCTGAACAGCGCCGCTCTGGAGCAGGGACTCACCTTCGTGGGACTCATCGGCATGATCGACCCGCCCAGGCCGGAGGTGCGCACAGCGGTGGAGCAGTGCTACGCCGCGGGCATCAAGCCGGTCATGATCACCGGCGACCACAAGCTTACCGCCGTGGCCATCGCCCGGGAGCTGAACATCTACCGTCCCGGGGACCTGGCCCTGACGGGGGAGGATCTGGACTTTCTGCCCCAGGAGGTGCTGGAACAGGAGGTGGAGAAGTTCTCCGTCTATGCCCGGGTGTCCCCCGAGCACAAGATGCGTATCGTCAAGGCGTGGCAGGCCCGGGGAAAGGTGGTGGCCATGACCGGCGACGGCGTCAACGACGCCCCCGCCCTCAAGGTGGCGGACATCGGCTGCGCCATGGGGGTTACCGGCACCGACGTGGCCAAGGGAGCCGCCGATATGATCCTCACCGACGACAACTTCGCCACCATCGTCTCCGCCGTGGAGCAGGGCCGGGGCATCTACGCCAACATCAAGAAGGCCATCCACTACCTGCTCTCCTGCAACATCGGAGAAATTCTCACCATCTTCTGCGCCACGGTGTTCCACTTCCACCAGATGCCTCTGGTGCCGGTGCAGCTTCTGTGGCTCAACCTGGTCACCGACTCCCTGCCCGCCCTGGCCCTTGGGGTGGAGCCGGTGGAGGAGGGGGTCATGTCCCAGCCGCCCCGGGACGCCCACGCCTCCCTCTTTGCCCACGGCTTTGCCTTCCGGCTGGCCTGGCAGGGGGTGATGGTGGGGCTGCTGACCCTGGCGGCCTATTTCCTGGGGGAGTATGTGCTCTCCGACCCCGGCGAGGCCCACGCCGCCGCCAACACCATGGCCTTCGCCACCCTCACCCTGTGCCAGCTCTTCCACGCCTTTGACGTGCGCAGCGAGCGCTCGTCCCTCTTTCACATCGGGGTGTTCTCCAATCCGGCCATGAACAAGGCGTTTCTCATCGGCCTTACCATGCAGGTGGCCGTCCTGTGCGTGCCGCCCCTTCAGGTGGTGTTCAGCACCGTTCCCATGAGCCCTCTGGAGTGGGCCGTGGTGCTGGCCCTGGCCATTACCCCCGTGGTGGTGTGCGAGCTGGCCAAGGCCGTGAGCCGCGGCCGGACCCGCCGTCCGGCGCGGGCGGAGAAGGTGGAGCCAGCCTGTGCCCGGCGCTGAGCCGGGACGAATTAAGAGGCGGAATTCCCCCCGGCCGCAGGCCGGGGGGGATTCCGCCTCTTGTGCTGTCTGTAAACGGATTTATGCCTGCGCCTCCTCAGGCGCGCGCTCCTCCTTTACCTCGCGGATGAGGATGAAGGGGGTCAGCTCCCGGGACTGGCCCGCCGGGTTGTCCCGGATCAGGCCCTTGAGGGTCTCGTCGTCCAGGGTGACGGAGGACGCCTTGCCCAGAATCTCCACGTTCAGATCGTTGGCGTCCACAATCATGGCCTGCACGCCGGTGGCGGCCTCGATCTCGTCGCACACCTTGCCGGGGTTCTCCGGGATGCGGATGCCGAACTCGCCGTACTCCTGGAACTCGTGGTCGTAGAAGCCGTCTAGGCCGGACACCTCCTGGCCCACCATCTCGTAGAACACGCCCCGTTTGCCGAACAGCTTGGCCACGCCGGCGCAGAACGCGGCCCAGAGTACGAACAGGGCGCCCCGCTCGTTAATGGCGAACTGCATCTTGTAGGGGCTGTCCACGCCGATGCCGGCGGAGGAGTGGGAGGCGAAGCGGGACAGGAACCGGGCCAGGCGGCCCACCTTCATGTCCTTCTTGTAGACCACCCGCTTCTGGCACAGGCCGATGATCTTTTCGCTGGAGGAGAGCAGGTCACCGGGCTGCCACAGGGGCTTGACGTACTGCTCCACCAGGTCGATATAGCTCTCGCCTACCTGGACGAAATGGGTCTGGATGGCGTGGCGGGCGTAGGTCTTTCCGCCCACCTCTATGGTAACGCTCTTTCCCTCGTTTGCGCGGAATTCCATGGCAAAACCTTCTTTTGTGTTTATTGTCCCTCCTATTATAGCCAGCCGGGGGACAATGTGCAACCAAAAGTTTTGCTGTGAAGCCTCAAATACCCTCGTTCTGGGGGATTTTTGGCAGGCTGTCGAAGCCCTTCTGTAGGTCGGCATCGGTGGGGATGGAATCGCTCATCTTTCCGCTGAGGTAGTTCTCATAGGCGGTCATATCAAAGTACCCGGTACCGGTGAGGCCGAAAAGGATGGTCTTGGCCTCGCGGCTCTCCCTGCACCGCAGAGCCTCGTCGATGGCCCCCCGGATAGCGTGGGCAGATTCAGGGGCGGGGAGGATGGTTTCCCGCTTGGCAAAGAGCACCGCCGCCTCAAAAACGCGGTCTGCTCATAGGCCACCGCCTCCATATAGCCGTCGTGGTAGAGCTTGGAGAGGATGGGGCTCATGCCATGATAGCGCAGGCCGCCGGCGTGGTTGGCGGAGGGGATGAAGCCGCAGCCAAGGGTATACATCCGGGCCAGGGGAGTGACCCTGCCGGTGTCGCAGAAATCGTAGGCGTACTTGCCCCGGGTGAGGGAGGGGCAGGAGGCTGGTTCCACCGCCACGATGCGGGGATTCCGTATCCCCCGCAGCTTGTCGGCCATAAAGGGGGCGATCAGCCCGCCCAGGTTGGAGCCGCCGCCGGCGCAGCCCACCACCACGTCGGGATATTCCCCCAGCTGCTCCATGGCCAGCTTGCTCTCCAGGCCGATGATGGACTGGTGGAGGAGCACCTGGTTGAGCACGCTGCCCAGCACATAGCGCTTGGCGCCGCCGCTCTGGACGGCGGACTCCACCGCCTCGGAGATGGCGCAGCCCAGGCTTCCTGTAGTCTCCGGGTGGTCGCGCAGGATCTGGCGGCCCACCTCAGTCGTGGGGGAGGGAGAGGGGGTGATAGAGGCGTCAAATACATTCATTACCGCCTTTCGGAAGGGCTTCTGCTCGTAGGAGCACTTGACCATAAACACGTCGCAGGTCAGGCCGAAGTAACTGCACGCCTCACTGAGGGCGGTGCCCCACTGGCCGGCGCCGGTCTCAGTGGTGACGCCAGTTAGGCCCTGCATCTTGGCATAATAGGCCTGGGCCACGGCGGAGTTGAGCTTATGGGAACCGGAGGTGTTGTTCCCCTCAAACTTGTAGTAGATCCTGGCCGGGGTATCCAGGGCCTTCTCCAGCTCGTAAGCCCGAATCAGCGGGGAAGGGCGGTACATCTTATAGACGTTTTGAATGGGTTCCGGAATATCCACATAGGCGGTGGCGCCATCCAGCTCCTGGCGGGCAAGCTCCTCACAGAAGATGGGGGAGAGGTCGTCCACACCCAAGGGCCGGAGGGTACCGGGGTGGAGCAGAGGATCGGGCTGCTCGGCCATGGCGGAGCGCAGGTTGAACCACTTCTGGGGCATCTGGTCCTCGGTCAGATACAGGCGGTGGGGGATCTTGCTCATGTTGATACACTCCTTTTCTGTGTTGCAGGGGAAAAGGGTACAAAAAAGCCCTTTGTCCCCAAGATTGTTTCTCTGGGACAAAGGACTGTAGCTTCAGCCTCTGCGGTGCCACCCGGATTGACGTATACCAGCGCATACGCCCACTCACTTTCACGGGCCGATCAGCCCATGCTCCCCGGATAACGGGTGGAGTCCCCGTCGCGCTACTGAGCCCAAAGGCTGTTCGCTGTGCCCTCAAAAGTCCATTCATCCGAGCGTTGCCTGCCGCGATTCCACCACCCGCGGCTCTCTGAGAGGCATTGATACCGGACTACTCCTCTTCGTCATCGGTTTACCGATTTGATTTGCTACAGTATAACGGCGGCGGCCCGGTTTGTCAAGCTCTTTTTTGTAAAAGTTGGGCCGGGCCCGCCGGGTGGGTGGATTACAGCAAATTTTAATCTGAGACCCCTTTTTTGACAGGGTGGGATCTGCTACACTGGGAAAAAGGCCTTGGGAGGTGCCGAATATGAGGTATGTTAAAGAATTTGCGGCCGTACTGGCGCTCCTGATGCTGGCGGGCTGCGCCGGGAAGCCGGTACAAGAGTCCCCGGTGGCGACGGATGAGGGCATTCCAGCGGGGCAGATCTACCTCTACGGGGAGATCCACGGAATCGCCGCCATCGAGGAGTACGAGGCGGAGCGGTGGAAGGAGTGCTACGACCGGGGGATGCGGCACCTGTTTGTGGAGCTCTCGCACTACACGGCCCAGTGGCTCAACCTGTGGATGGACGCGGAGGACGATGAGATTCTGGAGCAGCTCCACCAGGATTGGGAGAGCACGCTCTCATCCGGCGCCGAGACGCTGGATTTTTACCGCACCATCAAGGAGCAGTGCCCCAAGACGGTGTTCCACGGCACCGACGTGGGCCACCAGTACGACAGCACCGGGGCCCGTTACCAAGACTATCTGGAGGAGCGGGGCCTGGCGGACACGGAGGACTACCGCCTGACCCTGGAGGCCATCCAGCAGGGGAAAACCTTTGCCGAGCGTGGCTCCGATATTTACCGGGAAAACCGGATGGCAGAGAACTTCATCCGGGAGTTTGACGCCCTGGATGGGGAGAGCGTCATGGGCATCTATGGCGCGGCCCACACCGACCCGGATGCCATGGCGGACTCCGCGGGAACCGTCCCCTCCATGGCCGCTCAGCTGGTAGAGCGGTACGGGGACTCCCTTCACACCGAGGACATCCCCTGGATTGCCTGGGAGCCCCAGCGGACGGATACCCTCACCGTGGCGGGGAAGGAGTACCAGGCGTCCTACTTCGGGGAGGAGGATATCTCCGGCTGGGCCGGGGACTACCAGTCCCGGGCCTTCTGGCGGCTGGAGGGGGCCTATGAGGACTTCGAGGACTGTCCCGAGAGCAGCGATGTGCTGCCCTGCAACGACTATCCCATGCCGATTGAGGCCGGGCAGGTGTTTGTCCTGGGCTACACCCGGAAGGACGGAACATCAGAGCGGAAGTACTACCGCTCCGACGGGGAGGTATGGAACGGCATGGACTGCACCATGGAATTTATCCCGGAATAAGCTCATAAAACGGCCGTGGGGCCGCCGGATCCGGCGGCCCCACGGC
>NZ_JH417856.1:31668-41477 GCF_000239295.1 Flavonifractor plautii ATCC 29863 | reverse complement strand
CGCGCGTTCCCGATCGGGAACGCGCGATTTTGCATGGATGGACGGTTCAGCGCTTGCAGCAGCCGCCGTGGTCGCCCAACTGGAAGGAGGCGCACTCGGTGGAGGCGCAGTTGGTCACGTTGGAGTCGCAGCAACCCACCTTGATCTCGTTCAGGGTGCAGTAGTTCTGCTCGCCGCAGTGGTAAGCACAACTGTTCACAGAGCACTTGATGCTGTTGTTGGGGGTCTTGTTCATGGTGAGATTCCTCCTTGATTCCTTGGTATGACGCAAGGGAAGCACCGGCCCGCCCTGCGTGACAGGGTGGGAGCAGTGCTTCCCTAGTATGCGCCCCTGAGGGCGGAATATTCGGTTATTTTTTGGCGCCGGACTCCGGAAGGACCTTGGGGATGAAACGCTTGGCGAACCAGCCCTTGCCGCGGTTCTTTACATAGAAATAGCCGATAAAGGAGAACACCACCGCACCGATAAAGTTGACGAAGAGGTCTTTCATGGTGTCCAGGATGCCGATATCCAGATAACCGCCCAGGCCCAGTGGGTGCTGGGCTCCATCAGCCGTGACCACAATCACGTCGGTGATGTCGTGGATGGCCACCGGGGTGTTGCCGCCGGCGGGGTCCAGCATCACGGAGCCGATGGAGTGTACGATCGTGTCCTTCTGCATGTCCAGCAGGAACATCTGGTCCATAAAGCACTCGAAGAACTCCCACAGCACGCCGATTGTCATGGAGAAGCAGAAGGCCACCACCGCCAGATAGACCGGGGAGAGCTTGAAGGCCAGCCGCTCATCCCGGTTCAAAATGTCCAGCAGGGAGAAGCCGATGGCCGCGCAGAGAAAGCCGTTGAGGGTATGGAGCATGGTGTCCCAATAGGGAAACTGGACATAGTAAGCCTGGATCTCCCCCAGAATTTCCGCCGCAAAGATGAACAGGAGGATGATGATCTCCAGGGTGTCCGGGATATCAATGCGGATTGTGCGCTCGATGAAGCTGGGGATGGTAAACAGGATCAGGGTGAGTACGCATAAGAACACGTTTTCAAAGTTCCCGTTAAACACCTGTGCCACCAGGGCTAGCACCACCAGCACCCGTAAAATGACGTAGACCGCGGCCAGCCGGGGGTTCTCACGCACCTGTTCCTTCAATGTTTTATGATAACGGCCGGGAATTTTCCCTTTCTTTTTCATACGCTTCCTCCTGTTTCGGACGCCTCGGCGGTGGGGAGCAGCTCGGCGGACAGAGTGCGGTAGGTCTCGGCCGACTGGAGCAGTTCGGCGGCCTCCTCCGGCCGGAGGGAGCGCACCACCCTGGCCGGGGAACCCACCACCAGGCTGCCGGGCGGAATCACAGCTCCCTGGGTGACCAGCGCCCCGGCGGCCACCAGGCTGCCCGCGCCGATGGTGCAGCCGTTGAGCAGGATGGCTCCCATGCCGATCAGGCAGGTGTCCTCCACTGTACAGCCGTGGAGAATGGCACCGTGACCCACGGTCACGTCGCGGCCAATCACGGCGGGGCAGTCTGCGTCACAGTGGAGCACTGCGTTGTCCTGGATGTTGGAGCCCGCTCCCACGTGGATGGAACTCTCATCCCCCCGGAGCACAGCCCCGTACCAGATGCTGGAGGCGGCCTCCACCGTCACGCAGCCCACCAGGGTGGCGTTGGCGGCCAGCCGGGCGGCAGGGTGGATGATGGGCGAATGCCCGCGAAAGCGCTGTATCATGTCTGCTGGTTCCTCTCCCTTTCTACAGTGATATCTATCATTATAGCGCCTGTCCCCGGCGGTGGCAAGTCAAATCTCCCGCCGGCCCGGCATAGGATAGCTGGGAGGTGAAGCCAATGGACTTGAAGCGCAATCAGATCACGGTGGGGGAGCTGCTGGACCACCCGGGGGCCCGGGCGGTGTTTCAGCGCCGTTTCCCCATGCTGATGAAGCACCCCATGCTGGGAGCGGCCCGCACCATCACCCTGGAGCAGATTTTGTCTGTGGCCCAGGCATACGTACCGCAGAAGAAGATCGACGAGACCCTCAGTGAACTCCGCCGGGCGTAGATGCAAAAAGGGCGGGAGCGGCACTTGGCCGCCCCCGCCCTGCTTTATGCCGGCCGGCGGCGGGGCAGGCGGGCATACCAGCGCAGGGAATTGGGGTCTCCGGTCCGGCGCAGGAGCCGGGCGGTGAGGAGCGTGTCCAGCGCCGTGGCCAGCACGGCTGGAGGGAATGCCCACAGCGGAATCCGCGCCGCCAGCCAGGCCGCCGCCGGATGAATCACATGGAGGACGAGCAGGGCCAGTACCCCCCAGAACAGGGCGAACAGAAGGCATACCCGTCCGCCCAGATTGAGGGGCAGGTGGGAGTAATCCCAAAAGGATACCCGAAAGACCTTTTCATAAAACAGCCCGGTCACATACTCCACTGCCGTGCACACCAGGGCGGCGGCGGGGAAGAGAAGGGGCAGGCTGTCCTGGACCAGAGGCGGCAGGAGGAGAATGGCCAATGCCCCCAGGCCGTACACCGGGCAGATGGGGAGCACCAGCCGGCACTTCCGGTCCCGTTTGACTCCACCCACCAGGCGGACATAGGCCACCTCCACCAGAAAGCCGAGAAAACTGTAAATCAGAAAGTACCAAAACCACACCATAAAACCGCCCCGCTTCGTCCGTTTTTCATAGCATGAGGCGAAGCGGGAGAGATCATGTGATGCAGTTTTTAACAGGGCGGGGGGACTGACAAGGCGGAGGAGAAAAAAGTGTAAAAATTTGTCCGTTCTGCTCTTGCCCGGGCCGGGGGAAATATGATACGATAGAAAAAATTCAAAAGGGGAAATGAAGCGTCATGCGGCATCTGATCGACTTTGGAGACCTGACGAGGGCGGAGTGGGAGTCCCTGTACCAGCGGTGCAGTGATATTATGGACCACCCCGCCGATTTTATGGACGCCTGCCGTGGGCGGGTGATGGCCAGCCTGTTCTATGAGCCGTCCACCCGCACCAACTTTTCCTTCCAGACCGCCATGCTGCGGGTGGGGGGCACGGTGTTCGGCTTCGCCGACCCCAAGTCCACCTCCACCGCCAAGGGCGAGACCCTGAAGGACACCATCAAGATGGTGTCGGGCTATGCCGACGTGGTGGTGATGCGCAACCCCAAGGAGGGCGCGGCCAAGGCGGCCTCCCTGTACTCCGACGTGCCGGTGATCAACGCCGGCGACGGCGGCCACATGCACCCCACCCAGACCACTGCGGATCTCACCACCATCACCCGCCTGCGGGGCAAGGTGGACGGGCTGTCCGTGGGCCTGTGCGGCGATTTGAAGAACGGCCGCACGGTTCACTCCCTCATCAAGGCCCTGGCCAAGTTTGAGGGCATCAAGTTTTTCCTCATCGCCCCCCGTGAGCTGGCGGTGCCCGAGTACATGCGGGCCTTTATGCGGGAGCATGGCATGTGGTTCACCGAGGTCACCGGCCTGGAGGCCGTCATCCCTCAGTTGGATGTGCTCTACATGACCCGCATCCAGCGGGAGCGCTTCGTAGACCCCCTGGAGTACGAGCGCTGCAAGGGCGTCTACGTCCTCACCCGGCGGAAGCTGGACCGGGCGAAGAAGGAGCTGCTGGTCATGCACCCCCTGCCCCGGGTGGATGAAATTGCCATCGACGTGGACGACGATCCCCGGGCGGTCTACTTCGAGCAGGCCCGCTACGGAATGTACGCCCGCATGGCCCTGCTCACCGATCTGGCCAACCAGGAGCGGGAAAAGCCGGAGCCGGTGGAAATCGGCGTCAAGCCGGTGTGCTCCAACCCCAACTGCATCACCCAGACCGAGCACTACCTGCCTCCCCTGGTGAAGCAGAACGGCGGCGTGGACTGCTGCGCCTACTGCGACAAGGAGTTGCGGTAAAGGGGGGAACAACCTCCGCCGGACACGGGGATATCACGTTTTGCCTTGACTTTTTTCCCGATTTTGCATATACTAAATGCGATACACAGCGACGAAGGGAAGGAGTACCCGCGCGGGCGGTGCAGAGAGGGGCCGGATGGTGCAAGGCCCTCCGGCGGCGCGGGGAAGGTCGTCCCGGAGCTCCGGGCCTGAATACAGTAGGGCCCGGCGGGTTCTCCCGTTAGCGAGACAAGAGCGCCTCCATGGCTTCATGGGGGAATTCAGGTGGTACCGCGGACTTACGGGTTCGCCCTGAGCAACAGGCTTGGGGCGGGCCCTTTTGCTTTGCCCCGAAAAGGAGTGTAACAGATGAAAAAAGAACTGCCCAAGGTCTATGAACCCCGGGAGGTGGAGGGCCGCGTCTATGAGATGTGGGAGAAGAACGGCTGCTTTGAGGGCCACCGCGACCCGGACAAGCGCCCCTTCACCATCGTCATGCCGCCCCCCAACGTCACCGGCCAGCTCCACATGGGCCACGCCATGGACTGCACCCTCCAGGACATCCTGATCCGCTTCAAGCGGATGCAGGGCTATGCCGCCCTGTGGGTGCCCGGCACCGACCACGCCGGCATCGCCACCCAGATCAAGGTGGAGGAGGAGCTGCGCAAGAGCGAGGGCCTGACCCGCTACGATCTGGGCCGGGAGAAGTTCCTGGAGCGTGTGTGGGACTGGAAGCACAAGTTCGGCAACCGCATCGTGGAGCAGCAGAAGAAGCTGGGCGCCTCCTGTGACTGGAGCCGCGCCCGGTTCACCATGGACGAGGGCCTGTCCAACGCGGTGCGCCATGTGTTTGTGTCCCTCTACAACAAGGGCCTCATCTACAAGGGCAGCCGCATCATCAACTGGTGCCCCCACTGCGTCACCGCCCTGAGCGACGCGGAGGTGGAGTACAAGGAGAAGCCCGGCCACCTGTGGCACATCCGCTACCCCATCGCCGGGGAGGAGGGCCGCTATGTGACCGTGGCCACCACCCGGCCGGAGACCATGCTGGGCGACACCGGCGTGGCGGTCAACCCCGAGGACGGCCGTTACCGGGACATTGTGGGCAAGAAGTGCATCCTGCCCCTGGTGAACAAGGAGATCCCCATCGTGGCCGACGCCTATGTGGACATGGAGTTCGGCACCGGCTGCGTGAAGATGACCCCCGCCCACGATCCCAACGACTTTGAGGTGGGCCTGCGCCACAACCTGGAGTCCATCCGTGTGCTGGACGACAACGGCAAGGTGGTGGAGGGCTACGGCCGCTACTCCGGCATGGACCGCTACGAGGCCCGCAAGGCCATCGTGGCCGATCTGGAGGAGCAGGGCTACCTGGTGAAGGTGGAGGAGCACACCCACAATGTGGGCACCTGCTACCGCTGCGGCACCGACGTGGAGCCCATCATCTCCGCCCAGTGGTTCGTGAAGATGGAGCCTCTGGCCCGCGAGGCCCTGCGGGTGGTCAACGACGGGGAGGTCAAGTTCGTCCCCGACCGCTTCTCCAAGATCTACACCAACTGGATGGAGAACGTCCACGACTGGTGCATCTCCCGCCAGCTCTGGTGGGGCCACCGCATCCCCGCCTGGACGTGCGAGGACTGCGGCGAGATGACCGTCAGCGAGACCGATCCCACCGAGTGCCAGCACTGCCACTCCACCCACATCCGCCAGGAGGAGGATGTGCTGGACACCTGGTTCTCCTCCGCCCTGTGGCCCTTCTCCACCCTGGGCTGGCCCAACGAGAGCAGCGAGGACTTCAAGTACTTCTATCCCACCGATGTGCTGGTCACCGGCTACGACATCATCTTCTTCTGGGTGGCCCGGATGATCTTCTCCGCCTGCGAGCACACCGGAAAGCCCCCCTTCCACACCGTGTTCATCCACGGCCTGGTGCGGGACGACAAGGGCCGCAAGATGTCCAAGAGCCTGGGCAACGGCATCGACCCCCTGGAGATGGCCGACCAGTACGGCGCCGACGCCCTGCGCTTCAACCTGATCACCGGCAACTCCCCCGGAAACGACATGCGCTTCTACACCGAGCGGTGCGAGGCCATGCGCAACTTTGCCAACAAGATCTGGAACGCCAGCCGCTTCCTGATGATGAACCTGACCATCGACCGGTGTGAGCTGCCCGACCGGCTGGAGCTGGAGGACAAGTGGATCCTCTCCAAGCTCAACTCCGTCATCCCCGAGGTCACGGAGAACATGGAGCGCTACGAGCTGGGCGTGGCCGCCCAGAAGGTGTACGACTTCATCTGGGACTCCTACTGCGACTGGTATATCGAGCTGACCAAGACCCGCCTCCAGGGGGAGGACGAGGACAGCAAGCTCCGGGCCCAGCAGGTGCTCTGCTACGTGCTCACCGAGACCCTCAAGCTGCTCCACCCCTTCATGCCCTTTATCACCGAGGAGATCTGGCAGGCCCTGCCCCACAGCGGCGATTACCTGATGCTCCAGCAGTGGCCGCAGCACCGCGCCGAGCTGGACTTCCCCGAGGAGGAGAAGGCCATGGAGCTGATCATGGATGCCATCCGGGGCGTGCGCGCCCGCCGCGCCGAGATGAACGTGCCCCCCTCCAAAAAGGCGCAGCTCACCGTCTCCACCCTGGAGCGGGCCGTCTTTGAGCAGGGGATTCCCTTCCTCAAGCGCCTGGCCTACGCCAGCGACGTGACTGTGGAGGGCGTGACCGACGCGGGCAGCGACGACGCCATGACCGCCCAGGGCATGGTCACCGTCACCACCCACGCCGCCCGGCTGTTCATGCCCCTGGCCGAGCTGGTGGATCTGGAGAAGGAGAAGGCCCGCATTGAGAAGGAGCTCAAGAAGAACCGGGCCGAGCTGGACAAGCTGGAGGCCAAGCTGGGCAACCCCGGCTTTGTCAACAAGGCCCCCGCCCACGTGGTGGAGGCCGAGCAGGACCGGGCTGAAAAGCTCCGGGCCCTCCTGGCCAAACTGGAGGAATCCGCCGCTTCCATGGCGTAAACAGGATAAAAACGGAGAAATGCCGCCGCCCTCTTCGGCAGGCGGCATTTTCCGCGCGTTTTTGTTGCTTTTTGTAACACATCTGTAGTTGTAGAATGAGTCCCCAGCGGATAGAATAGATCAAACACAGGATAAAAACGGAAGGGGGGCCAAGCTCCATGAAAAAACTCATGCCGTTGCTGGCTCTTGTCATACTGCTGTCGGGCTGCTGGGGGTGCGTTCCGGCCAGCCCTGCGGAGAGCAGCGGCACGGCAGACCGGCCCACGCCTCCGGCTACCCAGACCATCCCGGACAGCCCCATTCCTTCGGCGGAGGCGAGCCCACCCCTGCGTACGCCCGCCCCCACGCCGGAGGAGGCGGAGCCCGTCCCCACACCCGTCCCACCTCCGACCCCGACCCCGGCTCCAACCTCCACCCCCGCGTCCGGGGCGGATGAGCCTGCGGACGAGGCCATCCTGGCGGCCTACGAGAAGGCGGAGGAGGCCTGGGGCTGGTTCGAGATTGCGCCCATGCCGCTGGACCGTGACGACCAGAGAACTGTGGGGGAGCAGGTCTACTGCCGGGTGGACTACCCGGGCATTAAAACCCTGGCGGATCTGCGGGGTTATTTGAAAAGCCTGTTTTCCGACGGGCTGGTGGAGGAGCTGCTCCCCGTGGACGGGACGCAGTATGTGGAGCTGGACGGTGCGCTCTACACCATCGACGGCGGCCGCGGCGCGGACATCACCAAGGGCGAAGAGACCGTCCAGGTACTCCGGGACGGTACGCCCGGCCGGTGCACCGTTCGGGTGACGGTGGAGGTGCTGGACCCGCAACAGGGATTTTCCGTGGTGGGGAGCGAGACCCACGATTTCCTCTACGAGCAGGTGGGGGAGCGGTGGATTTTTACCACCTTTTCAATGGTGCGATAAGGGATCGACGCAAATCGCATACCGGCTGTGCTATGATCGCAGTATACCAAATTTTGGTATACTGCGTTTTTTTGTGTCAACAAGGAGGGACAAGCTATGGCAGTGACCTGTACCGGCGAGGGGCGGGTGCTCCGGGCCGCCATCAGCGGCGAGGTGGACCACCACCGGGCGAGGGCCATCATGGAGGAGCTGAGCCGCCAGATCGACCTGGAGCTGCCCCGGTCGCTCACCCTGGATCTGGAGGGCGTGACCTTTATGGACAGCTCGGGTATCGCGGTGCTGCTGCGGGCCTACCGCCGCCTGGGAGAGCTGGGCGGCGCAGTCAAGGTGGTCCATGTCCCCGCCCAGGCGGGCAAGGTGCTCCGGGCGGCAGGGCTGGACAAGCTCATGGAATTTGAATGACGGGAGGTTTACATAAGATGAAACCCATCAATGAGGCCGCGGTGACCTTTCTGAGCCGCTCGGCTAACGAGGGCTTTGCCCGCACGGCGGCGGCCTGCTTCGCGGCCCAGCTGGACCCCACCCTGGACGAGGTGAACGACATCAAGACCGCCGTCAGCGAGGCGGTGACCAACTGCATCGTACACGCCTACCCCGACCGGCTGGGCAAGGTGTCCATGCGCCTGCGGCTGTTTGAGGATAACACCCTGGAGATCCAGGTCAAGGACTGGGGTGTGGGCATTGCCGACGTGGAGCAGGCCCGCCAGCCCCTCTACACCACCGGAACCGAGGAGCGCAGCGGCATGGGCTTTACCATTATGGAGAGCTTTATGGACGCCGTGAAGGTGCGTTCCACCCCCGGCAAGGGCACCGTGGTCACCCTGCGGCGCAGGGTCTCCCGCCGGATGGGGGCGCCCGTGTGAGCGTAGCGGATACACCCGCCCTGCTGGAGGAGGCCCGCCGGGGGGACAACGACGCCTGTGCCCGGCTGATCGAGGAGAACGCCGGACTGATCTGGAGCATCGTCCGCCGCTACTACGGCCGGGGAACCGACCCGGAGGATCTGTACCAGCTCGGGTGCCTGGGATTTCTGAAGGCGGTGCGGGGCTTTGACCCCGCCTTCGGCTGCCAGTTCTCCACCTACGCCGTGCCCAAGATTGCCGGGGAGATCCGCCGCTTCCTCCGGGACGACGGGGCGGTGAAGGTGAGCCGGGGACTGAAGGAGCGGGCGGGGGCCATCCGCTCCGCCCGGGAGCGCCTGTCCGCCCGCCTGGGCCGGGAGCCCGCCCTCTCCGAGCTGGCGGAGGAGACCGGCCTGGAGCCGGAGGAGATCGCCGCCGCCGAGGAGGCAAACCTCCCCGTGGCCTCCCTCCAGATGGAGACGGGGGACGGCTTCACCCTGGAGAGCGTGCTGGGCACCGAGGGCATGGAGGAGGCCATCGTGGAGCGGGAGGCCCTGCGGGGAGCGGTGGCCGCCCTGCCCGAGCGGGAACGGCAGGTCATCCTGCTGCGCTACTTCCGGGGTATGACCCAGGATCGGACCGCCAAGGTGCTGGGAGTCTCCCAGGTGCAGGTCTCCCGCATCGAACGCAAGGCCGTGGAGCACCTGCGCCGCAAGCTGGAGTAGGGGCGGCCTATCTTGCCCCTTTGGCGTAATTTGCCCTAGCCCATCGGCTTGCACTTCCGCAACCCTGTAGGGGCGGCCTTTATGGCCGCCCGCGGGCGACCACAAGGGTCGCCCCTACGCCGTGATACGTTGAGGCGGGCATCCCCCTAGCATAGGGGCCGCCGCCCCAGGGCAGCCTCTCTTGCCCCTTTGGCGTAATTTGCCCCTAGCCCATCGGCTTGCACTTCCGCAACCCTGTAGGGGCGGCCTTTATGGCCGCCCGCGGGCGACCACAAGGGTCGCCCCTACGCCGTTATGCGTTGGGACGGGCGTCCCCCTAGCGTAGGGGCCGACGCCCCAGGGCGGTCTTCCTTGCCCCTTTGGCGTAATTTACCCCTAGCCCATCGGCCTGCGCTTCCGCAACCCTGTAGAGGCGGCCTTTATGGCCGCCCGCGGGCGACCACCA
>NZ_JH417856.1:0-31557 GCF_000239295.1 Flavonifractor plautii ATCC 29863 | reverse complement strand
CGTTGAGGCGGGCGTCCCCCTAGCGTAGGGGCCGCCGCCCCAGGGCGGCCTCTCTTGCCCCTCTAGGGCAATTCACCTTCTGCCCACATCGGCCCGTCTTGTGCCGGGCTGACGCACCTTTCATGTTGCAGTTTTTGACAACTGCTTTCTTGTCATGCCTCCGGCGGGGCCTACGCTGTCGCGCCATACTGGAGTGTCATCCACTACGGCTCCGTATCCCAGAAGCGGCCAAGGCCGCCCAGCTCCAGGCCCAACTGGAGGCCCAGACAAAAGGCGGCGTCGCGCTCCCAGGCCGCAGCCAGATTGCAGCGGTCAAGCAAATCCAGCACCTCCTCGTTCAAAGCCTCCGGGTGGGAGGCTTTGAACGCCGCCCACTGTGCACGGCTGTCCCGCTCTGCCTCCTGATAAGGCGTGCAGTGGGACAGCTTTTCCTTTAGCAGAAGAAGCCCGGCCCAGTTCAGGATAGGAAAGAAAGAATTCATATCAGCACCTTCTAAATAGCTTATAGCTATATTATAGCAAAGTAAGAAAAAAGTCAATAGCTAAAAGCTATAGATGAAAAAGATATTGCTATTAGCTATAATAGGAGCAAGGAGTGATTGGAATGGATTACCGAACTCTGATAAGGGAAAAGAGAAAAGAAAAGGGACTGAGTCAGGAAAGGCTTGCAAAGCTGGTACAGGTGTCCCAGCCCTTCATTGCCGAAATTGAGAGTGGCCGGAAAAAGCCCTCAGTGGATGTGCTGATGCGCATTTGTGCGGTGCTGGATATTTCCCTGTTTGGCAACGGGGAACCATAAGGTGGCTTTTCTCGTCCAAAGAGGGTATAATGGCAGATACCAAAACCAAAGACAAGGAAGTGGAGACCGGATGGCAGATATTCTGTATATCGTCGTCCCCTGCTATAACGAGGAAGAGGTGCTTCCCGAGACCTCCCGGCGGCTGCGGGCCAAGCTGGAAGGGCTGATGGCGGCGGGCAAAATCTCGGAGCGGAGCCGGGTGCTGTTTGTCAACGACGGCTCCAGGGACCGGACGTGGGAGCTCATCACCCGGCTGCATGGCGGGTGCCCCCTGTTCTGCGGGGCGGATCTCTCCCGCAACCGGGGGCACCAGAATGCCCTGCTGGCGGGGCTGATGACGGCGAAGGAGCGGTGCGACATGGCCATCTCCATGGACGCCGACCTCCAGGACGACATTGACGCGGTGGACGCCATGGTGGAGCAGTACTACGCCGGGTGCGATGTGGTCTACGGCGTGCGCTCCTCCCGGAAAAAGGACACCTTCTTCAAGCGCTTCACCGCCGAGGGCTTCTACCGGGTGATGAATTTCATGGGGGCGGAGACGGTGTTCAACCACGCCGACTACCGCCTCATGTCCCGGCGGGCGCTGGAGGGGCTGGCCCAGTTCAGGGAGGTCAACCTGTTCCTGCGGGGCATCGTGCCCATGATCGGCTACCGCACCGGCACCGTGGAGTACGAGCGGGGGGAGCGGTTCGCCGGCGAGAGCAAATACCCCCTGAAAAAGATGCTCTCCTTCGCCATGGAGGGCATCACATCCCTGTCCGTCAAGCCCATCCGCTACATTACCGGCCTGGGCTTCCTCATCTTTGCCGTCAGCATCCTCATGCTGATCTACTCCATCGTCCGCTGGGCCACGGGAGCCACCATCATCGGCTGGGCCAGCGTGATCTGCTCGGTGTGGGCCATCGGCGGACTGATCCTCCTCTCCCTGGGGGTCATCGGGGAGTACATCGGGAAGATCTATCTGGAGACCAAGGGACGCCCCCGTTTCCTGCTCCGCGAGGTACTGGAGGATGCGCATGGCGAAAAAGCTGATTGACAAGAGCATCCCCAGGTTCCTGATGGTGGGAGTGCTTAACACCCTGGTGGGGGCGGGCGTTATGTTCCTGCTGTTCAACCTGGCGGGCTGGGCCTACTGGACAGCCTCGGCGGCGAATTACGTGGTGGGCGGTGTGCTGAGCTACTTCCTCAACAAGCACTTTACCTTTCAGAATAAGGAGCGCGGCTGGGCCCAGGTGGGCAGATTCGCCCTGACGGTAGCGGTGTGCTGGCTCATTGCCTACGGCGTGGCCAAGCCTCTGGCGCTGTGGGCCCTCTCCGGGCAGAGCGGGAAGATCCAGGAGAATGTGGCCCTGCTGGTGGGCATGGTGCTTTACACCGGTCTGAATTACTTCGGACAGCGGTTTTTTGCATTCCGTAAGAAGAATTCGTAAGGCGGGAATGCCACGCCGCCGGAAAAGGAGGTTTTCATGAAACGGTTTCTGTCGATCCTGCTGGCCCTGGCGCTGGCCCTCACCCTGGGCATTCCCGCCCTGGCGGCGGAGCACCGGGCCGGGGACACCTACATCCGCATCCTGGGCAGCAGCGGCGCGCGGACGGTGGGCGTCCGCACCACCTACGGAGCGTACCGGCAGACGGCAGACGGCGCGGTGTACCGGGACGACCGGTATGAGTTTGTCTACACCGACGACGGGGTGAGCTGGGTCTCCGCCGGGGCGGCGGAGAGCAGCCTGGGCAGCGGCATGTACGACGGGACGCAGTTCCTGGCCGGCCCCTTCGGGAGCGAGCGGCCCACCTGGTGCTCCGCCGACGGGGGGCACTGGACGGCCCTCACGCCGGAGGAGCAAGATACCGCGCCGGCCATCCAGCGGGGCCGGTCGTCGCTGAACGGCCTCACCTTCACCCTGCGGGGCGGCCGGGAGCTGTGGGTGACGGACGGACAGGGGCGGGCCGTGGAGTTGACGGCGGACTTTACCTCCTTCCTGGCCAGCTACGACATGGCGGATGTGCAGGCCTATCCGGTGCCCCAGGGCATCCGGGTGGAGGTCTACAGCCGGTATGGCTACGAGACCGGCGCGTCCCACACCTATCCGGCGGCGGAGTTGAAGCAGCGCCTGGCCGCTGCCCAGCCCGAGCTGCTGCGGATCACGGTAGACGGCAAGCCGGTGACTTTCCCCATCTCCCTCTATCAGGTGAGCGGCTGCACGATGGCCCCTCTGCGGCAGATGGCCCAGGCTCTTGGCTATACCTTTGACTATGACGGCTCTTCCGGGACGGCGGTATGCGCCCGGGGGACGGACACCATTTCTGTGCGCGCGGCCAGCACCCAGGCTACCGCCAACGGCAAGACCACCAACTGGCTGGCGGTGCCCGCCGAGCTGCGCGGTGGCATATTCTGTGTACCCGTCCGATTCTTTGCCGAGGCGGCGGGGGCGGATGTGACCTGGGATGCGGCGGGGCAGACCTTCTACCTCACCACAGCAATTCAGGAGGGGTAAACATGAGACGGCGTGCAATTTCGGCGCTGGCTGCCGCCCTGGCGTTGGTTCTCACCCTAGTCACTCCCGCGCTGGCGGCGGGGCGGCCCAATTGGGACGGCCCCCTGGGGGCCATGGCGGGCCCGGTGGTGTGCGAGACCGGAAGGGACTATGTGCTGTACTACACCATCATAGGCGGCGTGTACCGCTCCGCAGATGGGGTGACGTGGACGGAGTTGGATCGCCAGTGGGCGAGTGCTGGCTGGGCCTACGGCACCGGTGTAAACGGACTGGCTCACAAGGAGTTCCAGTTTCTGTGGACGGGCAGTGAGTACATGATGCGCCAGAGTCTGCTGGACGATCCCCGGGAGGACACCCACCAGCAATATGGGGACAGTCCCCGCAACAACTGGGTCACCCTTTTGGACGAGGGCTTCCGCATCATCGGCGCCAAGGCGTTTGACGGCCCGGTCACCGATATCCGGTACGCGGGGGGCACCTACTACGCCACCGTGGACGGGGTGGAGCACGCCTTCACCCGGACCGACTGGGAGCCGGGCCGGGAGGGCGGCGTCTACTACAGCGGCACGGCCTGGTACAAGCAGGAGAATCAGCGTAAGCCCGTGGAGGTGACCAGCTATCTTATCCGGGAGCAGCCCGGAAACAACGGTCCCTTTGGGCTGGCGGTCTCCACAGACGGCTACTCCTGGCTGCCGCTGGAGACCAAGCTGACCCCTGACATGATGCGCCTGTCCGAGACCGGGGGAGGAGCCGTGGTCTACTACAGCCCGTATGACGGTTCGCTGTACTACTATGACTACAGGGGCAGCCGTTTTGCAGGGGCCTGTACCGCCGGATGGGTGGAGGCCGACCTGGGCTTTGACCCCGCCGAGGGCGTTGGAACGGCCTGGGTGGACTATACCTTCCGCTGGACAGGGGACGGCTATCTTATGTGTCAGTCTGTCACCGGCCGGGGGATGATGGGTACCGGCGCAGACCGGTTCAGCCCGAACAACAACAAGGTCATTTTCTTGGATCGCAGCTTCCACCGGACGGGGGAGCACGACTTCGGCGCACCGGTGGAGAACGTGGCCTGTGTGGACGGGGTGTGCTATGCGCTGGTGGACGGAACCGTCTGGCAAAGCGCTGACCGGGAGCAATGGACGGCCACCAGCCTGACCGTCCTGCCGGAGGCGGCCCCCCAGATAGATCTGGGATGGCGCATCAAGGATTGCCCGGTGGACGGCCAGACCGACGGTTCGCTGGTCTACCGGGTGGCGGATGGGAAGCTGCTGGCCTCCGGCGACGGGGTGTATTTCACGGCCCTGTGTCCCTGGAGCTCCACGGGGGTGGAACTCCATTCAGGGGGCGGCACGGTGGTAACTGGTGTGGGGACGGATGACGTTCTGGCAGTGGACTCGGAGGAGGTCCGGGGGCTCTGCGCCGCATGCTTCGGCGAGTTTCCCACCTATGTGGCTCTGGACGGGGAATATTTCTCCCTGACCGATATGCCCCTGCGCAGCACAGCAGGGTGCACCATGGCCCCGATGCGGGAACTGGCGGTCTGGATGGGATATTATGACTTCTCCTACGATGCGGCCACCGGGACGGCGGTGTGCAGCAACGGGGCGGAGAGCATCACCGTCCGGGTGGGCATCACCCAGGGCCAGGTGTCCGGGCGCGGCCCGGTCTCCATGGCGGTGCCGCCTGAGCTGGTGGGGTGGAAGCTCTATGTCCCGGTGCGCTTTATGGTGGACGCCGCGGGGCTGGAGGACGTGTGGGACGCGGAGGAAAACACCCTCTGGATTACCACCCCCGAACAGACGTAAAAAAGGGCCTCCCTCAGGCGGGAGGCCCCTTTTCAACCGGGGGTTCGGCGGCGGACACTACAACGGCGCAGGCGAGGTCGCCCGCTACGTTGACGGCGGTGCGCGCCATGTCCAGCACCCGGTCGATGCCCAGGACCAATGCCACCCCCTCCACCGGCAGGCCCACGGACTGGAGCACCATGCCCAGCATGACGGCCCCTGCGCCGGGTACTCCGGCGGTTCCGACGGAGGCCAGGGTGCAGGTGAGGATGATGGTGAGCTGCTGGGGGAGCGCCAGGGGGATACCGTAGGCATTGGCGATGAACAGGGCGCACACCCCCTGGTAGATGGCGGTGCCGTCCATGTTGAGGGTGGCACCCAGGGGGAGGACGAAGGAGCGCACCCCGGCGGGGACGCCCAGGCGCTCGGCGGCCTCCAGCGAGAAGGGAAGGGCCCCGGCGGAGCTGGCCGACGAGAAGGCGAAGACCACGGCGGGCAGGGCCTCCCGGAAGAAACGCCGGGGGCTGCGCCTTGCCAGGGCGCCCACGGCTCCTCCGTAGACCAACAGAAGCTGCACCAGACAGGCCCCGTAGACCAGGACGGCCACCCCCAGGAGGGAGGAGAGCACTCTGGGCCCCTCCGCGGCCACCACCGGGGCGATCAGGGCGAACACAGCCACCGGCGCCAGTACCATGGTCCGCTCTGTGAGGGCGTACATGGCCTCCGCCAGACTGCCGAAGGCCCGCAGCAGGGGCGCGCCCTTCTCTCCGATGGTCAGGGACGCCCACCCGAGGGCCAGGGCAAAAAAGAGGATCTGCAGCATATTGCCCTCGGCCAGAGCCTGGATGGGATTGGTGGGGACAATCCCCAGCAGGGTGTCCGCCAGAGAGAAAGAGGGGGCCTCCTCCCGGGCGGCGGGGAGCGGATAGCCCAGCTCCCGCCCCACCGGAAACAGGTTGGCCGCCAGCAGGCCCAGGGCCACCGCCAGCGCGGTGGTGCACAAGTAGAACAGGAGGGTGCGGCCGCCGACCCGGCCCATGTGCCGGGCGTCCCCCAGACCGCCCACCCCCGCCGTCAGGGAGCAGAACACCAGGGGAACCACCAGCATCTTTACCAGATTGAGAAACAGGGTGCCGAAGGGCTGAATCCAGGCCGCGGCAAACTCCGGGGCATCCTGGAGCGCCAGCCCGGCCAGCACGCCCAGCCCCAGGCCCAGCAGGATCCGGAGCGAAAGGGGCAGCTTGCGTCTCATGCTCCACCTCCATTCCCCACTAGGATATGGAGGCGGGGGGAAAACCATACGGAGGAACGGCCATGGAGTACATTCCCGCCAAGCAGATCTTAAGCCGCAACAGGAGCACCGCCTGGTTCGGCACCGACTACACCATGAACCTGTACCGGGGCTGCTGCCACGGCTGCATCTACTGCGACAGCCGAAGCGCCTGCTACGGTATCGAGGATTTCGGCCGGGTGCGGGCCAAGGAGAACGCCCTGGCGCTCCTGCGGGACGAGCTGCGGCGGAAGGTGCGCCCCGGCATTGTGGGCATGGGCTCCATGAGCGACCCTTACAACCCCTTCGAGGGGGAGCTCCAGCTCACCCGCCACGCCCTGGAGCTGCTGGACGCCTACGGCTTCGGGGCGGCCATCGCCACCAAGGGGGACGGGATTACCCGGGACATAGACGTGCTGCGCTGCATGAGGGAGCACGTGCCGGTGCTGTGCAAGGTGACCGTCACCACCACCGATGCCGCCCTGGCCGCCCGGGTGGAGCCGAACGCTCCCAGCCCCGCCCGGCGGCTGGAGGCGGTGGCCCGGCTGGCGGAGGCGGGGTTGTTTGCCGGCGTGCTGCTCATGCCGGTTCTCCCCTTTTTGGAGGACAATGTGGAAAACCTGCGGGCCGTGGTGGAGGCCGCGGCGGAGGCGGGGGCCCGGTTTGTCTACCCCGCGTTCGGTATGACGCTCCGTGATCAACAGCGGGAATATTACTATCAGGCATTGGAAAAAGGCTTTCCCGGCCTGGCAGAGCGCTACCGGCGGCAGTACGGACCCCGCTACGAGTGCCCCAGCCCACGGGCAAAGGCCCTGTGGGCCGCCCTGGAGGAGCGGTGCCGCGCCCTGGGCCTGCTGTGCCGGATGCGGGACATCACCGCCGCCTATCAGCGCGGTTACGGGGAGCGGCAGCTCACCTTTTTCTAAGGCTGCGGCTCAATGTCCATGGACGCCATCTGTTCCGGCGTACAGCCGTTGGCGGCGCCCATCTGCGTCCAGTAGCGTGTGGAGGCCCGCACAAAGGCGCGGGGGGACAGGGGCATGGTGACCGCCAGCTCGGCGGGCCGTCCGGCGGCGATGGCCCTGGCCAGCGCCCTGATGTTCCGCCTGACCAGGAAGGCGAAAGGGGTGCCCAGGATGGCCTCCCCGCCGCCGATTTTGAGGCATGCGCCGAAGGGATAGCCGTTCTCCAGGCAGAAGAGGCGCACCATGTCCACCGCGACATCGTTCTGGTGTGGCTCCAGAAAGCCGCAGTTGATCAGTACGCTGATGCGCGGCCTGTGCTCCGGCCCGGCCCCCTCCAGGAACTCCAAAAAGCGCAGGAGAGGGGCGGGAAGGCCGTCGGCATAGAGGGGGAAGACCAGCAGCAGGTCGGTGCACTCCGCCGCGGCCGCCGCCAGCTCGGCGTGATTCTTTGCGGTCAGGGCCGCATAGCGGGCCTCCCCTTTCCAGCGGGCCTGAAACAGCTCGGCATAGCGCCTGGAATTGGAGCGGGGGGCGCGGGGGCTGCCGTTTACGATCAGAAGCTTCACCACCGGGCCACCTCCTCTCCCACGGCGGCCTCCAGCTCCCCCTCGGCCACAAAGCGGACGCGGTGGCTGCGGAAGGACATGTTGTGGGCGTTGCGCTCCACCAGCCGGGTAAACAGGGCGCGCTCCTCCGCCCGGTCCGCCCCGTAGGCCAGGATCACCGCGTCCTTGGGGACCACGGCGCGCTGAACGTGGTGAGTCTCGCCGTTGTGGATGCGGAGAAAGGCCTGCTGCACCGGAATGGCCCGCTCCAGCATGGTCTTCATCACCGGCGCGTAGGAGCCGTATTTGACCCGGCTGACATAGAGTACCTGCTCGCTCCGGGCGATGAGGGGATATACCCGTGCCGCGTCGTCCCGGATGACGCAGCGGCCGGGCGTTTTGGTCCAGCAGCCGAAGCAGCCCACGCAGTTTGCGATGCGGAGGGCGGAGAGATCCACGGCGGCGGCATCCTGGGGGAGAGCGGCGGACACGGGACGGTCCGTCATCAACAGTTTCATGGGTGCTCCTTTCCGGGGGAGAATTCCCCCAGTGAAATGATATGATTTTATCACAGTGCGGGCCAAAGGGCAAGAAAAGGCCGCAAAATTTAAGCTCCGCTATAGGATCGGTTAAAATTGGCTAAAATCCCGGCGCGTCCCCTTGCGCACCGGGGCAAAACGGGGTAGAATAAGGCCAGCAACCCAACAAGCCGCACCGTAAGGAGGTTTTTAATATGGCTTTTTTGGATGAACTGAAGGATCGTGCAATGGATCTGGGCCGGGCCGGCGTGGCCAAGTCCAAGCAGCTTGCGGAGATCACCAAGCTGTCCCTGAACAACGCCAGCGAGGAGGACGCCATCAAGAAGGCGTATGTGGAGATCGGCAAGCTGTACTATGCCGAGCGGGGCATGGCCCCTGAGGCGGCCTACGTGGCCCTGTGTGAGCGTATCACCGCCGCCAAGGTCAACATTGAGGAGAACAAGAACCGCATCGCCGAGCTGAAGGCTGAGGGCAATGTGTCCGACGTGGACATCCCCCACGTGGAGACCGACGTGCCCCCTGAGGAGCCGGTGGACGGCGGCTGCGGCTGCTGCGACCACGAGGTGGCTCCCGAGGAGGTATTCTCCGACGACGACAAGCCCCAGGAATAAGCATCTGACCCGACAGGGCCCGCCATCCGGCGGGCCCTGTTCCTGTGAGTGGACCGCGTTGACTCTGATGCGGTGTACGGCGATTGACGGCGCTGATGCGGCACAGGGCGGGGAGCGTGGGGCAGGGCGATGGGAAGGCCGGCGAGGGCTTCCGGCAGCTCCGGCGCGCCGGGAGACAGAACTTGGTTTCCTCCAGAAAGGCCAGATCCATTTGAAAATCCCTCCCAAAACTGCATCGGATACGAAAACATAAAACGAGCGTGCACGGCAGAGCCGTGTACGCTCGTTTTCAACTCAGACCGGATTCGCCTGCCAGGCAAAATCACAGGATGCGGCGGGCGCCCACGTAGACGTTGGCGTAGTGGCCGCGGGTGAGATCGTCAATCTTGACGGTGTATGTATTGGTGGAGGCGTGGATGAACTGCCCGCCGCCGATATAGATGCCCACATGAGAGGCGGCCTTGCTGGTGTTATACTTGAAGAACACCAGGTCGCCGGGCTGCAGCTCACTCTTGGAAACAGAGGTGCCATTGGAGAGCTGAGTGGAGGCGGTGCGATTCAGGGTGTAGCCGAAGTGGCGGTACACATAGCTGGTGTAGCCGGAGCAGTCAAAGCTGCTGGGGCCGTTGCCGCCGTAAACATAGGGGCAACCGAGATACTGCTTGGCGTAGTCCACCACCTGCTGGCCCAGGCTGCTGCTGGAGGCGGTGGCCACGGCGGTGGCGCCGTCGCCGCGGGAACCGGCGGAGTCCTTGCAGGTGACCATGTAATCGCTGCTGACATAGCCGGTGACGCCGTTGGTAGAAATCTTGTACCAGCCGTTGTCGATGCCCACGATGTTGACCACCGCGCCGTTGTTGAGGGAGGTGACCTTACCGTAGCTGGTGCCGGGGCCGCTGCGCACATTCAGGGTGGAACCTTCGGACTGGACCAGGCCGTAGCCGATGGTGACGTCCGCCTTGGCGGACACGTTCAGGTACTCGCCGGACATATAGCCCTCCACGGACTTGTAGTCCACCTTATACCAGCCGTTGCCCGCGTCCTCCAGAACCACCACGGTGTCGCCCTTGGAGGCGGTACCCAGTACGGTGGCGGAGGTGCTGGCCTCGTTGCGGAGGCGGAGAGCGTCGGTGTTGACGGTGCCCACACCGACACTGGCGGCGGAGGCGCTCACCACGCAGACGGTGGAGAGGACGGCGGTTACAAGCGCGGTGCGCAGGAGCTTGGCAGGCTGTATCATGGGTCGATTCCTCCAGTTTCAAAGTAATACCCGCCCGGAGGGCGGGGCTTTGGCTTCTCGGGTGTAAGGCGGGGTTACGGGTTGGCGAGCGCGCGCTCCAGCCAGACGGACGCCACGTCCATGGCGGCGTAGAGGCTGTCTTTCTCAGTTTTCTTAACCACCCGGTCCCGGCTCTTCAGATCCGGGTCGGTGAGCTGAAGCTGAACGGAAACCTTGGTCGCCACGTCCAGGTCCTGATCCTTCTTCTGGGAGAGAATCTGGAGCATGATGATATATTTCTGGGCCATGCTGCCGTAGTAGATCAGGCTGTCCTTCCGGCGGAGGGGGTGGCCTTTGTAGGTCAGGGGAATATTCTGAGCTGCCATTTTGACCTCCTTTGAGGATTGTAACTATTCTTAAAAACTGTAACCAAATTGTAACACATTGTTTCCAGCTCGTCAACTGCTTTCCTGCTGATTTCACAGGAAATTTGTACCGGCATGCCAGATGGTAGGGGACAGGCGGTTACTCTCTGGATTTTTGAGGGAAGGCGAGTCGGCGGGCGAGGGAGAGGACCGCAAAGGCCAGGCCGGCCAGCATGAGTAAGGCCTCGCACAGTATGGGGAACAGGCGGCCATCCAGGGAGACCGCCAGGGTAAATTTCCCCCGCAGGACCACCACATAGGCGCCCAGGGAGGCCAGCTCCACCAGCAGGGCGCAGGGGGCGGAGCGGGGGAACGCGCAGGTCCAGGCCAGAGCCAGCACGTCGGCCAGGAAGAAGTAGCGCTCATGCATGTGGGGCAGCAGGAAGGGCACGCCGATGGCCAGGACAACCGCGGCGGCCAGAAGAGCCCGGTCGTCCGCCTGGCGGCGGAAAACCAGCAGGGCGGCCAGCACGGCCGCAGCGAGGGCGAAGGCGGCCAGGATGCCCAGGCGGGCGGCGAGGGCAGTGTTCACCTCCGCGCCGTGGGGAATCAGGGCGTACATATTGGGGGCATTCAGGTTCAGATAGCCGGAGTACTCGGCGGCCTGCCCAAAATAGACCCCCAGGATGTCCCCCAGGGGCTTGCCCAGCAGTAGCGCGGGCACACAGGTGGCGGCATAGGCCGCCGGAAACCACAACAGCTCCCGGAAGCGCACCCGCCGGAGCAGCCACAGCCCGCCCCACAGGGGGAGCACAAAGACGGTCTGTAGTTTAAAGGAGAAGGCGATCCCCAGCAGGAGCAAAGAGCTTCGGTTTCGCCCCTCCAGCGCGCAGGCCAGGGCGTGGAGGGTGAGGGCGCCGTACAGGGCGTCGCACTGCCCCCAGAACGCGCCGTTGAGTATCACCGTAGGCAGCAGCAGAAGCAGGCAGAAGCAGAGCAGGGGGCGGTTCGGGCTCTCCGGCGCGAAATGCCGCACCAGCCGGAAGCCGCCCCAGGCCAGCACCACGTCAAACAGAATGGAGAAGAGCTTGATGAGGTACAGGTCGGGTATGGGCAGATAGGAGATGGCGGCAAGAAAATAGAGGTAGGGCGCGTTATAGTTGCCGATCGGCAGCTTCACGGCCGCGAAGCCGCCCCCATCCCGGAAGGCCGCGGCCCATTGGGAGAGGAACATCTGGTAATCGGCGGACTGGTAGTCCAGCAGCAGGGCCCGGAGGAAGAAGGCCAGCCCAATGGGCAGCAGGGCGTCCAGCAGCCGGGGACGGTCCAGGCCCTCCCGGCGGAGCAGCCGCAGCGCCAGGGCGGCCAGGGCCAGCAGGAGCAGAAAGACGGCCAGATGAGCGGGCGCTCCGCCCAGGGCAAGGGAGCCGGCGGGAAACAGGCTCAGGCCCAGCAGGGCCAGTCCAGCTGCGGCCCAGGAGAGGGAAAAGACGTTCATAGGCACCTCCTGTCGAAAAAAGGCCCGGGGCAATGGGGTGCCCCGGGCCTTTCACAGTGGGATCAGACTTCAGCGGACTCGGAGAGGACCGCCGCCTCGGCGGGGGCCTCCTCCTCGGGAACCGCCTCCTCGCCGCTCTGGGCGGTGCCCTCGTCGTCCACCTTGTCGTACTTGCGGTAGACGGACAGGCCGGAGCCGGCGGGAATCAGCTTGCCGATGATGACGTTCTCCTTCAGGCCCAGCAGGTGGTCCACCTTGCCCTGAATAGCGGCCTCGGTGAGCACCTTGGTGGTCTCCTGGAAGGAGGCGGCGGACAGGAAGGAGTCGGTGGCCAGAGAGGCCTTGGTGATGCCCATCAGCAGGCGGGTGCAGGTGGGCAGCTTGAGCTCGAGGCCGTCGTTGGTCTCGCCGGCGTCGATGCGCTTCTGCACGGCCTCCTTGGCATCCTCAAAGCGGATGAGATCGACGGTGGAACCGCTGAGCAGATCGGAATCGCCCGCGTCCTCCACCCGCACCTTGCGCATCATCTGGCGGCAGATGACCTCGATGTGCTTGTCGTTGATGTCAACGCCCTGCTGGCGGTAGGGCTTCTGAACCTCCTGGATGAGGTAGTCGTACACGGCGTGGACGCCGCGCACCCGGAGGACGTCCTGGGGGTAGAGGGCACCCTCGGTGAGGGCGAAGCCCTTCTCCACAGTGTCGCCGTCCTTCACCCGCAGGCCCGCGTAGGGCAGGGCGTAGGAGACCACCTCGCCGTCGTTGGCGGTGATGGTGACGTTGCAGATGGCGTTGCGCTTGGCCTCCTCCAGAGTGACCCGGCCGCTGATCTCGGCCAACTGGGCCATCTTCTTGGGCTTGCGGGACTCGAACAGCTCCTCAACACGGGGAAGACCCTGGGTGATGTCGCCGCCGGCGACGCCGCCGGTGTGGAAGGTACGCATGGTGAGCTGGGTGCCCGGCTCGCCGATGGACTGGGCGGCGATGATGCCCACGGCCTCGCCCTCACCCACGGGCTCGCCAATGGCCAGGTTGATGCCATAGCACTTGGAACAAACGCCACTGCGGGCGCGACAGGTGAGCACGCTGCGGATCTTCACGGAGTGGATGCCGTGGTCCTCCAGCAGCTTGGCGTGGTCGGCGGTCATCATGGTGTGGTGTTCGATGAGCACCTCGCCGGTCTGGGGATCGCAGATATCCTCCACCGGGTAACGGCCCTTGAGCCGCTCGCCGAAGGTCTCGATCACCTGGCCGTTCTCCACGATCTCGCTGACGGTGATGCCGTCGTCGGTGCCGCAGTCGTGCTCGCGGATGATGACCTCCTGGGACACGTCCACCAGACGGCGGGTCAGGTAACCCGAGTCGGCGGTACGCAGAGCCGTATCGGCCATGCCCTTTCGGGCGCCTCTGGAGGAGATGAAGTACTCCAGCACGGACAGGCCCTCACGGAAGTTGGACTTGATGGGGATCTCGATGGTGCGGCCGGAGGTGTCGGCCATCAGGCCGCGCATGCCGGCCAACTGGCGGATCTGGGCGGAGGAACCACGGGCGCCGGAGTCCGCCATCATCCAGATGGGGTTGTAGCGGTCCAGGCCGGCCATCAGGGCGTCGGTCACGTCCTTGGAGGTCTTTTCCCAGGCCTCGACCACCAGGCGGTAACGCTCCTCATTGGTGAGGAAGCCGCGCTTGTACTGCCGCTCGATCTTGACGATCTCCTTCTCGGTATCGGCGATCAGGCCATACTTCTTCTCGGGGATGGTCATGTCGTAGATGGAGACGGTGAGGGAGCCGCGGGTGGAGAACTTGTAGCCCCGGTTCTTGATGGTGTCCAGCACATGGGCAGACACGGTGAAGCCGTGCTTGACGATGCACTTGTCGATGATCTTGCCAAGCTGCTTCTTGCCCACGATGAAGTTGACCTCGGGGTCGAACATCTGCTCGGGGTCGCTGCGGTCCACGAAGCCCAGATCCTGGGGGATGCCCTCGTTGAAGAGCAGGCGTCCCACGGTGGTGCGCACCAGCTTGTGGCGGACAACGCCGTCCACCTCCGCCTCCCGGCGGACCAGGATGGGCACGTGGAGCTCCAGCTCGCCCTCGTCGTAGGCCAGGCGGGCCTCGATGTCGTTGGAGAAGACGTGGAGCACCTCGCGGGGCAGCGCGCCGTCCTCGGTCTCGGCGCAGATGCCGGCATAGGTGGGAATATCATCCAGGGAGCCGGGGTTCTTCACCCAGACATAGGAGTCGGGGGTGATGGCGCCCGCGGCCAGGGCGGCCTTCACCGCCGCCACGTCGTCGTAGGTCTCCTCGGCGGTGTGCTCGGGATACTTCTCATAGGTCAGGTAGTAGGAGCCGAGCACCATGTCCTGGGTGGGCACGGTGACGGGGCCGCCGTCCTGGGGCCGCAGCAGGTTGTTGGCCGAGAGCATGAGCACCCGGGCCTCGGTCTGGGCCTCGGCGGACAGGGGCACGTGGACGGCCATCTGGTCGCCGTCGAAGTCGGCGTTGAAGGCGGTACACACCAGGGGGTGCAGCTTGATGGCGCGGCCCTCCACGAGCACGGGCTCGAAGGCCTGGATGCCCAGGCGGTGCAGGGTGGGGGCGCGGTTGAGCATGACGGGGTGGTCCTTGATGACAAACTCCAGGGCGTCCCACACCTCGGCCTTGCCCTTGTCCACCATCTTCTTGGCGGACTTGATGTTGTTGGCCAGGCCGTCCTCCACAAGCTTTTTCATCACGAAGGGGCGGAAGAGCTCGATGGCCATCTCCTTGGGCAGGCCGCACTGGTAGATTTTCAGCTCGGGGCCGACCACGATGACGGAACGGCCGGAGTAGTCCACGCGCTTGCCCAGCAGGTTCTGGCGGAAGCGGCCCTGCTTGCCCTTGAGCATGTCGGACAGGCTCTTGAGGGCGCGGTTGTTGGCGCCGGTGACGGCGCGGCCCCGGCGGCCATTGTCGATGAGGGCGTCCACCGCCTCCTGGAGCATCCGCTTCTCGTTGCGCACGATGATGTCGGGGGCGTTGAGCTGGATCAAACGCTTCAGGCGGTTGTTGCGGTTGATCACCCGGCGGTACAGGTCGTTCAGATCGGAGGTGGCGAAGCGGCCGCCGTCCAGCTGCACCATGGGGCGCAGCTCGGGGGGGATCACCGGCAGCACGTCGATGATCATCCACTCGGGCTTGTTGCCGGAGATACGGAAGGCGTCCACCACCTCCAGGCGCTTGACAATGCGGGCCTTCTTCTGGCCGGAGGCGTCCTTCAGCTCGGCGCGGAGCTGGTTGGACAGCTCCTCCAGATCAATGTCCTGGAGCAGCTTCTTCACGGCCTCGGCACCCATGCCGGCCTCGAAGTCGTCCTCGTACTTCTCCCGCATGTCGCGGTACTCCTTCTCGGAGAGGATCTGGTTCTTGGCCAGGGGGGAGAAGCCGGGGTCAGTGACAATATAGCTGGCGAAGTAGAGCACCTTCTCCAGAATACGGGGGCTGATGTCCAACAGCAGGCCCATGCGGGAGGGGATGCCCTTGAAATACCAGATGTGGCTCACCGGGGCGGCCAGCTCGATGTGGCCCATGCGCTCACGGCGCACCTTGGCACGGGTGACCTCCACGCCGCAGCGGTCGCAGATCTTGCCCTTGTAGCGGATCTTTTTGTACTTGCCGCAGTGGCACTCCCAGTCCTTGGTGGGGCCAAAGATCCGCTCGCAGAACAGACCGTCCCGCTCCGGCTTGAGGGTGCGGTAGTTGATGGTCTCCGGCTTCTTGACCTCGCCGTAGGACCACTCGCGGATCTGCTCCGGGGAGGCGATGCCGATCTGGATGGCGTCGAATTCAGCGTAACTCATATCTTTGCTCGTCCTCCCTTAATTAGTCCATATCCTCATCGGAATAGTCATCCGAGAAGTCGTCGCTGTCGTCCAGCTCCTCTGCGTCCGCGGCGGCCAGGTCGTCGTCGTCGCTGCCCTCCTTGAGGGTGTAGCCCGCGGCGGCGAAGTCGGACTCCCCGCCGGCGTCGTAGCCGTAGTAGTCGTCGTCCTCGTCGCGGAACTTGCCGGGCTGGTAGTTGTCCTCGTCGTCGTCCTTCAGCTCGATCTCCGCGCCCTGGTCGTCCAGCACCTTGATGTCCAGGCACAGAGACTGCAGCTCCTTGACCAGGACCTTGAAGGACTCGGGCACGCCGGGCTTGGGCACGTTGTGGCCCTTGACGATGGACTCGTAGGTGCGCACGCGGCCGGTGACATCGTCGGACTTGACGGTGAGGATCTCCTGCAGGGTGTAGGCCGCGCCGTAGGCCTCCAGGGCCCACACCTCCATCTCGCCGAAGCGCTGGCCGCCAAACTGGGCCTTGCCGCCCAGGGGCTGCTGGGTGACCAGGGAGTAGGGGCCGGTGGAGCGGGCGTGGATCTTGTCGTCCACCAGGTGGTGGAGCTTGAGGAAGTAGACGTAGCCCACGGTGACGGGGTTGTCAAACCGCTCGCCGGTGCGGCCGTCGTACAGCCAGCTCTTGCCGTCGGGGCGCAGGCCGGCCATCTTCAGGGTCTCGGCGATGTCCTTCTCGTCGGCGCCGTTGAAGACGGGGGTGGCCACCTTCCAGCCCAGGGTCTTGGCCGCGTAGCCCAGGTGGACCTCCAGCACCTGGCCGATGTTCATACGGGAGGGCACGCCCAGGGGGTTCAGCACGATGTCCAGGGGGGTGCCGTCGGGCAGGAAGGGCATATCCTCCTGGGGCAGGATGCGGGACACGACGCCCTTGTTGCCGTGGCGGCCGGCCATCTTGTCGCCCACGGAGATCTTGCGCTTCTGGGCGATGTAGACGCGCACCACCATGTTCACGCCGGGGGAGAGCTCATCGCCCGCCTCGCGGGTGAAGACCTTCACGTCCACGATGATGCCGCTCTCGCCGTGGGGCACCTTCAGGGAGGTGTCGCGCACCTCGCGGGCCTTCTCGCCGAAGATGGCGCGGAGCAGCCGCTCCTCGGCGGTGAGGTCGGTTTCGCCCTTGGGGGTGACCTTGCCAACCAGAATGTCGCCGGCGCGCACCTCGGCGCCCACGCGGATGATGCCCCGCTCATCCAGATCCTTCAGGGCGTCCTCGCCCACGTTGGGGATGTCACGGGTGATCTCCTCGGGGCCCAGCTTGGTGTCGCGGCTCTCGGTCTCGTACTCCTCGATGTGGATGGAGGTGAACACGTCCTCCTTCACCATGCGCTCGTTGAGCAGGATGGCGTCCTCGTAGTTGTAGCCCTCCCAGGTCATGAAGCCCATGAGGATGTTCTTGCCCAGGGCGATCTCGCCGTTGTTGGTGGAGGGGCCGTCCACAATGACCTCGCCCTTCTCCACCCGCTGGCCGGCGTCCACGATGGGGCGCTGGTTGATGCAGGTGCCGTGGTTGGAGCGCAGGTACTTGGTGAGCCGGTAGTCCTCCACGCGGCCGTCGTCGTAGCGGACGGAGACGGAGTCGGCGGCCACCTTGGTGACCACGCCGTCGTCCTCAGCCAGGATGGCCACCTCGGAGTCGATGCAGTTCTTGTGCTCCTGGCCGGTGGCCACGATGGGAGCCTGGGTGGTCAGCAGGGGCACGGCCTGACGCTGCATGTTGGCGCCCATCAGGGCGCGGTTGGCGTCGTCGTTCTCCAGGAAGGGGATCTGGGCGGTGGCGATGGAGAACATCATCTTGGGGGAGATGTCCATATAGTCCACCTGATCCCGGTCCACGTCGATGATCTCGTTGCGGTGGCGGCAGGTGATACGGTCGTGCACCAGGCAGCCGTTCTCGTCCAGCGGCTCGGTGGCCTGGGCGATGGTGTACTGGTCCTCCACGTCGGCGGTCATATAGTCCACCTGGTCGGTGACGTGGCCGGTGGCTTTATCCACCTTGCGGTAGGGGGCCTCGATGAAGCCGTAGCGGTTGATGCGGGCATAGGAGGCCAGATAGGAGATCAGGCCGATGTTGGGACCTTCGGGAGTCTCGATGGGGCAGAGGCGGCCGTAGTGGGAGTAGTGGACGTCGCGCACGTCGAAGGAGGCGCGGTCACGGGACAGGCCGCCGGGGCCCAGGGCGGACATACGGCGCTTGTGGGTCAGCTCGGCCAGGGGGTTGGTCTGGTCCATGAACTGGCTCAGGGGGGAGGAGCCGAAGAACTCCTTAATGGCGGCGGTGACGGGGCGGATGTTGATGAGGCTCTGGGGGGTGACGATGTCCAGATCCTGGATGGTCATGCGCTCCCGGATCACCCGCTCCATGCGGGAGAAGCCGATGCGGAACTGGTTCTGGAGCAGCTCGCCCACGCAGCGCAGGCGGCGGTTGCCCAGGTGGTCGATGTCGTCGGCGGAGCCCACCCCGTGGGCCAGGCAGTTGAGGTAGTTGATGGACGCCATGATGTCGTCCACGATGATGTGCTTGGGAATGAGGTCGTCGATGCGCTCCTTCACGGCCTCCTTGAGCTCCTCGCCGGTGTAATTCTGGAGCAGCTCCTGGAGCACGGTGAAGCGTACCTTCTCACTGACGCCGCACTCCTCCGGATCAAAGTCCACGAACTTGGACATATCCACCATGTGATTGGAGAATACTTTGATCTGCACGCCGTCGAGCTCCAGTACAACCTCGTTGACGCCCTTGTCGTCCAGCTCGTGGGCCCGCTCACGGGTGAGCACCTCGCCGGGCTCGGCGATGATCTCGCCGGTCATGGGGTCGGCCACGGGGGCGGCCAGGGTCTGATTCACCAGGCGGGTCCAGATCGACAGCTTCTTGTTGAACTTGTAGCGGCCCACGGCGGACAGGTCGTAGCGCCGGGGGTCGAAGAACAGGGCGTTGAGCAGGCTCTCGGCGGAGTCCACCGTGGGGGGCTCGCCGGGGCGCAGCTTGCGGTAGATCTCCAGCAGCGCGTCCTCATAGGTTTTGCAGGCGTCCTTCTCCAGGGTGGCAACGATGCGGGGATCCTCACCGAACAGCTCGAGGATCTCGGGGTCGGTCTTGGGGCCCACCGCACGGATCAGGCAGGTGATGGGCAGCTTGCGGTTCTTGTCGATGCGCACGTAGAAGGCGTCGTTCAGGTCGGTCTCATACTCCAGCCAGGCGCCCCGGTAGGGGATGACGGTGGTGGCGTAGGTGATGCCGCCGGCCTTGTCCTCGGTGTGGGAGTAATAGATGCCGGGGGAGCGGACGATCTGGGAGACGATGACGCGCTCGGCGCCGTTGATGACGAAGGTGCCGGCCTTGGTCATCAGGGGGAAGTCGCCCATGAAGATCTCCTGCTCCTTGATCTCCTCGGTCTCCTTGTTGCGCAGGCGCACCCGCACCTTGATGGGCGCGGCGTACGTGGCGTCCCGGGCCTTGCACTCCTCCACGCTGTACTTGGGGGGCTCATCCATGGAGTAGTCGATGAAGGAGAGCTCCAGGTTGCCCGCGTAGTCGGTGATCGAGGCCACATCCTTGAAGACCTCCCGCAGTCCCGTGTCCAGGAACCACTGATAGGAGTTCTTCTGCACCTCCAGGAGGTTGGGCATGTCCAGGATTTCTTCATGGCGGGCAAAGCTCTTGCGGAGGGTCTTGCCGTAGTAGACGTCCTTGACCATCGTAGAAAAAACACCTCGTTTTCTTTGTTTGGGGAGCGTTGGGCGGCAGCGCTCTCCGGTTTCCATCGGCTGTCTTCCGTCAAACCCGACAAAGCGCGGCGGGGAAGAAGGAAGTACACGCTCGGCTGTGTGGACAAAAAAGAAACAAATCCTCTTGCGCTTTCCCGCCCCGCATGCTAAACTGTATCCAAGCTGGGAAAAAATCGGGAAAACTGGATTGGAAGATAAGAGCATTTCAGTATACCATGAAAAGGGAACAAAAGTCAATTGTTTTATCCGTCGAATCTGGAGAAATCCAGATTTTTTTATATTCTCATGAACAGAAGGGGAGAGCAGGCATGCTGGAGCGGTTTCTGGATCAGATTGGCGAGGTACTCCGCCTCTGCGAGGATACGGACGGAATTCTGGTGGTCAACCGGGAGGGGATCATCGAATACCACCGGATTCCGCTGAACAGCTACTGGTGCTCCCAGGACACGGTGGGGCGGCACATTCTGGAGCTCTATCCGGAGCTGGACGGGGAGAGCAGCACCATCCTTACCGCCCTGCGGACGGGCCGGGCCAGCTACAACGTTCTCCAGGACATCAACAACCACCGGGGGGAGCGGGTGCTGCTGGAGTCCACCACCATCCCCATCGTGGTGGACGGCCGGGTGGAGTGCGTGGTGGACTCGTCCAAGTACCACACCATTGACCAGCGGGTGATCCGTGGCGGGGAGGGCGGCGGCCTGTCCACCCTGGACCGGATGCTCACGGAAGACCCGGCCATGTTGGCCCTCAAGAGCCGCATCCGGGACGTGGCCGGGCTGGACTCGTCGGTGCTCATCTATGGTGAGACGGGAACGGGCAAGGAGCTGGTGGCCGAGTCGCTCCACAGCGAGGGCGGCCGGGCGGGACCTTTTGTCTCTCAAAACTGTGCGGCCATCCCGGCCACCCTGCTGGAGAGCCTGTTTTTTGGCACGGAAAAGGGAAGCTACACCGGCGCCCTCACCCGCAAGGGGCTGCTGGAGGAGGCGGACGGCGGCACCCTGTTCCTGGACGAGATCAACTCCATGGACCCGGCCCTCCAGGCCAAGCTGCTCAAGGTGCTGGAGGAGAAGAAAGTGCGCCGTCTGGGGGGCAGCCGGGACATCCCCTTCGACGTGCGGATCGTGGCGGCGGTAAACGAGAAGCCTCAGAAGCTCATCCGGGAGGGGCGCCTGCGGGAGGATCTGTACTACCGCCTGGGGGTGATTCGCCTGACTCTCCCGCCCCTGCGGGAGCGGCTGTGCGACATCGGCCCGCTTGCGGACTACTTTATCGAGCACTATAACCGGAAGCTGCACCGGAGGGTGCGGGGGCTGAGCGAGCGGGCCCTCCGGCTGCTCCGGGGCTATGCGTGGCCGGGCAATGTGCGGGAGCTGAAAAACGCCATCGAGGGGGCGGTGGCCGTCGCCCGGGGGGAGCGCCTCACCGTGGAGGACATGGAGGAGATCCTGGCCGGGCGGCTGGGCGGCCTGAACCGGCCGCCGGAGCTGCCGGAGGCCCTGCGCCTGGAGGAGAGCTTTTCCCTCCCCCGGGCGCTGGACTCCTACGAGCGGGAGCTGCTTAGCCGGGCTATGCAGCAGGCCGGCTCCATCTCCCAGGCAGCCCGCCTGCTGGGCCTGTCCCGGCAGAATTTGAAGTACAAGCTGAAAAAATTTGACCTGTAAAAAATCTTGCGCCGCAAAATATTTTCCCCCTGAAAAAGGGCCCGAGAGCCGGAGGTATGTCCTATAATACCGGCCCTCGGGTCCTTTTTTGGGCATTAGGGTGAGCTGGCATCCCGTTTGCAAAGTTAAGTGCACGAAACTTGCCGCAGGCGGAAAGGAAGGCTGATATGCGGAGACTTTGGTACAACGGAACGGTTGCCTCGATGGACGGCGCCATGCGCCGCTATGAGGCGGTGGGCGCGGAGGACGGCAGACTGACCTTTTTGGGGAGCGTTCAGGAGGCTCTGGCGCAGGCGTGGGATGAGACGAGGGATTTACAGGGTGCCATGGTGCTGCCCGGCTTCACCGATTCCCACATGCACCTGCTCCACTACGCCATGATTCAGAAAAACCTCTCCCTGTTTGGTGTGGCGTCCATCGGGGAGATCATAGAACGGGGGCGGGCCCGGATTGAGCGGGACCACCCATCCTACCTGATCGGCATGGGCTGGAATCAAGAGACCATGGCGGAGGGGCGCCTGGTGACGCGGGAGGATCTGGACCGCATCTCCACCGATATCCCGGTGTGTATGCTGCGGACCTGCCTGCACATCGGGGCCTGCAACTCCGTAATGCTGGAGCGCATCCGCGCGCTGGAGGATGTGGCGCCCGAGGTGCTGGCCCTGGTGGACTTTTCCAACGGCATTCTGCGGGAGGATGCCGCCCGCCTGTATATGAAGGTGCTCCCCCAGGCGGATGACGCCTATGTAAAGGAGCTGATCCGGCTGGGCCAGCGGGATCTGAACGCGGCGGGCATTACCTGTGTCAATTCCGACGATCTGAAGGCCATTGCCGGAGTGGACCCTATCCGATTGATCGGCATCTTCCGGGAGATGGAGGCGGACGGAGAACTGACGGTGCGGGTCTACGAGCAGTGCCTGGTGGAGCCCGAGGACTTTGAGCGGCTCCAGGCGGTGCGCAGCGATCCAGCCGACCGGGAGAGCCTCTTCCGCACCGGCCCCCGCAAGCTGCTCCAGGACGGCTCCCTGGGGGCCAAGTCGGCGGAGATGATTGACGGCTACCTGGACGAGCCGGACAACCACGGCATCCCTATCTACACCGAGGAAGAGCTGTGCAGCCGGATTCGCGCGGCCCATACCGCCCATATGGACGTGGCGGTGCATGCCATCGGCGACCTAGCCTTCCGCAAGGTGTGCGACGCCATCGAGCGGGTGGAGCGGGAGGAGCCCTGGCCGGACCACCGCCACGGCATCGTCCACGCCCAGACTACCACCCCCGCCCTGCTGGAGCGGATGAAGGCCCTGGGCCTCCAGGCGTACATCCAGCCCATCTTCATTGACGCCGACATGAACATCATCGCCGAGCGGGTGGGGGAGGCCCACGCGAAGGAGTGCTACAACTGGAAGGCCATGGAGGATCTGGGCATCCGGGTCAGCGGCGGCTCCGACTGCCCGGTGGAGCCCTTCAACGTGTTGGACAACCTGCGCGCCGCCGTCACCCGGCAGAACCGGGCGGGCACCAGGGTCTACCTGCCCGAGCAGGCCCTCACCGTGGAGCAGGCGGTGCGCCTGTTCACCTCCGATGCCGCCTGGGCCAGCCGGGATGAGGCCGTCCGCGGCACCCTGGAGCTGGGCAAGCAGGCCGACCTTGTGGTGCTGGACCGGGATCTGTTTAAAATCTCTCACCAAGACTTTAATCGGGTTAAGGTTTTGGAGACGGTGTTAAATGGTGTGACAGTCTATCGGGCGGAAACGCTGTAGTCCGTTCACAGCTTAGATCATAGGCAACGAAACAACGGGGAGGAAGCACTATGAAGAAGAAATCCTTCTGGAAGGATACCGTGATTGTAGGTTTGGCGCTGTTTTCCACCATGTTTGGTGCCGGAAACCTGATATTCCCGCCGCAAATTGGCCTGTTCAGCGGACAGGAGTGGTTCCTAGGTGCTATGGGCCTGCTGCTGGGTGGCATCGTTCTGCCAGTTATGGCTCTCTGGGCGGTTAATAACGTCGGAGAGGGCTCTGAGGACCTAATGGGCCACGTGTCTCCGTGGTGTTATAACGCGTTTTATCTGGTGAGCTGTACACTGATCGCCATGGGCTCTACCTTACCCAAGAGTGCCGCTACCACTTATGAAATCGGAATTCAGCCGCTTTTCCCGCAGGTGCCCAACTGGGCAGTTATCATTGTGTTCTTTGTTTTGGTCTACTTTTTTGCCTGTGACCGGGAGTCGGTGATCGACAAGCTGGGGAAATATATGACGCCTATCCTACTGGTGCTTCTGGCAATTGTCCTTATCAAGGGTGTGGTGACGCCGGTAGGGGAGCCAGTGGATACCGGGATCGGAAACCCCTTTGGGGATGCCATGCTGACGGCCTATAATACAGGCGATCTGACGGTCGGCATCATGTTTGCAAGCGTCATCCTGGGTGATCTCCGCCGCCGAGGCTATGACGGAAAGGAGAGCCGAAGAGGCGGATTTATGGCGGGTATCGTCTGCATTATCGCCCTGTTTGCTGTTTATGGTACTCTGACCTACATTGGCGCCACGGCTAGCGGTATCTATGCCCAGGATACTGCCCAGACTGCGCTGCTCTCTGGTGTCATTCGGCAAATCATGGGGACTGCCGGGCTGGCTTGTATGGGCGGCGCGGTAGCCATGGCCTGTCTGACGACTGCGGTCGGCATTGGAACCACAGTTGTCTCATTTATTTATGAATTTCTAAAAAAGAGAGTGCCCTACAAGCTGCTGATGCTGATAGCCTGCATCATCGGAGTTTTCATGGGGATCACCGGAGTACAGAATATCGTGAACTATGTTACACCAATTTTCCTGGTGATCTATCCGGTCTGCATTGTTATGACCATCTTGGGACTGCTGGACCGCTTTCTGCCGAACGACGGTTTCTACAAGGGCGGCGTTTTGATGGCGGGGATTGTGAGCCTGGGGGACGCGGTGCTTAGTGTGGCGCCTGACATTGGCTGGTTGAAGGACCTGATGAGTATGTTCCCGCTCTCCGATTTGGGCTTTGCGTGGCTGGCTCCAGCCGTTATAGGCGCAGTAGTGGGAGCCCTTCTGTGCAGGGGAAAGGAAAAATATCAGGCCATGGGCGACCCAATTGCAGAGGAAATTGCAAAAAACGAATGATTGAATAGTGCCAGGGGAGCGGCGGAGGGGGGAAGCCCCTCCGCCGCTCTGGCGGTTCTGACTGGAAACGGGCCGGAAAGCTTTGCAAAATCTAGTGATTTTCTGATTGACTTTAGAATTCGCATATGGTAAAATTCTAAATCGCGCAGGTATGCCTGCCAAAAGGGGATACGCGGCAGAAAAGCCAGACGGCCCTGCAAATCAAGCGATGGGAGGCAGACCGCATGCTGACGGAACTCAAGCAGGGCTCCAAGGTGGTCGGCGTCAAGCAGACCAAGCGGGCCGTCAATGATGGGAAAGCCGCCCGGGTTTTTCTGGCAGAGGATGCCGATCCCAGGGTGACCGCCCCGGTGGAGGCCCTGTGCGCAGAAAAACAGATTCCGGTGGAGCGGGTTCCCCAGATGAAGGAACTGGGCTCCGCATGCGGTATCGCCGTGCCCAGCGCGGTGGCCGCGCTGCTGCACTGATTTTAGCGAAACGGAATAATTTTCATCCGTTTCGTTAAAATATATTCTTTAGAAACCAAGAAAGGAGGAAAACCATGCCTACGTTTAACCAGCTCGTCCGCAAGGGACGCGAGGCCGCGACCTACAAGTCCACCGCTCCCGCCATGCAGAAGGGCCTGAACACCCTGCAGAACCGCATGACCGACCTGCCTTCTCCCCAGAAGAGAGGTGTGTGCACCGCGGTTCGTACCGCCACCCCCAAGAAGCCGAACTCCGCTCTGCGTAAGATCGCCCGTGTGCGTCTGACCAACGGGATGGAGGTCACCGCCTATATCCCCGGTGTCGGTCACAACCTGCAGGAGCACTCCGTGGTCATGATCCGCGGCGGCCGTGTCAAGGACCTGCCCGGCGTGCGTTACCACATCATCCGCGGCACTCTGGATGCCCAGGGCGTTGCCAACCGCATGCAGGCCCGTTCCAAGTACGGCGCGAAGCGGCCCAAGGCCGGCAAGAAGTAATTTTTCTCCGTAAAAATTCTTCTGAAAACCCAATAAGAGACTTTATGCGCAAACGCGCAAGGCAGTTGTCCTTGCGGAAGCGCTTACCTATATATAATAGGGGGCGTTTTCTGTGGGGCACTGGACAAGCAGGCACTTGTCTTACACGGGGGCTTTTCTGAAAAGCCTTCGAGTACCTATGAAATCATACTATGAAGGAGGGAAGCAAAGTGCCCAGAAGAGGAAACGTACCCAAGCGGGAGGTTCTGCCCGATCCGATTTACAACTCCGTCCTGGTGACCAAGCTGGTCAACAGCATCATGCTGGACGGCAAGAAGGGTGTGGCCCAGAAGGTCGTCTACGGTGCTTTCGACATCATCAAGGAGAAGACCGAGAAGGACCCCCTGGACGTGTTCACCACCGCTCTGGAGAACATCATGCCGTCCCTGGAGGTCAAGGCCCGCCGCGTGGGCGGCGCCACCTACCAGGTGCCCATCGAGGTTCGCCCCGAGCGCCGTCAGACCCTTGGTCTGCGGTGGCTGACCAACTACTCCCGCGCCCGCAGCGAGAAGACCATGAAGGAGCGGCTGGCCGGCGAGATCATGGATGCCGCCAACAACCTCGGCTCCGCGGTCAAGAAGCGCGAGGACACCCACAAGATGGCCGAGTCCAACAAGGCCTTCGCGCACTATCGCTGGTAATAAGGAGTTAGAGTATGCCTAGGAAAGTTACCTTAGAGAATACCAGAAACATCGGTATCATGGCCCATATCGATGCCGGTAAGACCACCACCACCGAGCGTATCCTCTACTACACCGGCGTCAACTACAAGATCGGTGAGACCCATGACGGCACCGCCACCATGGACTGGATGGCTCAGGAGCAGGAGCGCGGCATCACCATCACTTCCGCGGCTACCACCTGCTATTGGAAGGGGTCCAAGGACCAGTTCCCCCAGACCCGCATCAACATCATCGACACTCCAGGCCACGTGGACTTCACCGTGGAGGTGGAGCGCTCCCTGCGCGTGCTGGACGGCTCCGTGACCGTCATGTGTGCCAAGGGCGGCGTCGAGCCCCAGTCTGAGACCGTGTGGCGCCAGGCCGACCACTACAAGGTCCCCCGCATGATTTACGTCAATAAGATGGACATCATGGGCGCGGACTTCTACAACGTGCTCAACATGATCCACGACCGGCTCAAGTGCAACGCGGTGCCCATCCAGCTCCCCATCGGTTCCGAGGATACCTTCAAGGGCATCATCGACCTGGTGGAGATGGATGCCGACATCTACTACGACGAGCTGGGCAAGGACATGCGCGTGGAGGAGATCCCCGCCGATATGCTGGAGCTGGCCCAGGAGTACCGCACCAAGCTCATCGACGCCTGTGCTGACATCGACGATGAGATCATGGAGCTGGCCCTGGAGGAGAAGCCCATCCCCGAGGATATGATCCGCCGTGCCCTGCGCAAGGGCACCATCGAGAACCTGCTGGTTCCCGTGACCTGCGGTACCTCTTACCGCAACAAGGGCGTCCAGAAGCTGCTGGATGCCATCGTGGACTTCATGCCCTCCCCGCTGGACATCCCGGCCATCAAGGGTGTGAACCCCGACACCGACGAGGAGGACGAGCGTCCCGCCGACGACAACGCGCCCTTCTCCGCCCTGGCCTTTAAGATTATGACCGACCCCTACGTGGGCCGCCTGTCCTTCTTCCGTGTGTACTCCGGCAAGCTCACCACCGGTTCCTCCGTGCTCAACAGCACCAAGAACCAGAAGGAGCGCATCGGCCGCATCCTGCAGATGCATGCCAACCACCGGGAGGACATCGAGGAGGTCTTCTCCGGCGACATCGCCGCCGCCGTGGGCCTGAAGAACACCACCACCGGCGATACCCTGTGCGATGATAATCACCCCATCATCCTGGAGTCCATGGAGTTCCCTGACCCTGTCATCCGCGTGGCAATCGAGCCCAAGACCAAGGCTGGTCAGGAGAAGATGGGCCTGGCGCTGGTAAAGCTGGCTGAAGAGGACCCCACCTTCCGTACCTGGACCGACGAGGAGACCGGCCAGACCATTATCGCCGGCATGGGCGAGCTCCACCTGGAGATCATCGTCGACCGTCTGCTCCGCGAGTTCAAGGTGGAGGCCAACGTGGGCGCACCCCAGGTCGCCTACAAGGAGACCATCAAGAAGTCGGTCGAGCAGGATACCAAGTATGCCCGCCAGTCTGGCGGTAAGGGCCAGTACGGCCACGTCCGCATCACCGTGGAGCCCAATGAGCCCGGCAAGGGCTATGAGTTCCTCAACGAGATTACCGGCGGCGTTATCCCCAAGGAGTATATCCCTGCGGTGGACGCCGGTATCCAGGGCGCCATGCAGGCGGGTGTTCTGGCCGGTTACCCTGTTGTGGATGTGAAGGTCCACCTGACCTTCGGCTCCTACCACGAGGTCGACTCCTCCGAAATGGCGTTTAAGATCGCCGGCTCCATGGCGTTCAAGGAGGCCTGCCGCAAGGCGGACGCCATCCTGCTGGAGCCCGTGATGAAGGTTTCCGTCATCGTACCCGACGAGTATCTGGGCAACGTCATCGGCGACCTGACCAGCCGCCGCGGCATGATTCAGGGCCAGGAGAGCCGTCCCGGCGCCACTCAGGTGGATGCCCTGGTGCCCCTGGCCAGCATGTTCGGCTACGCCACTGACCTACGCTCCTCCACCCAGGGCCGCGGCCAGTACTCCATGGAGCCCCACAGCTATGTGGAGATCCCCAAGAGCATCGCCGAGAAGATTATCGCGGAGCGGGGCCGCAAGGACGATTAATTTCTGTCCTTTGGCATTTCTCGCAACAAGGGTATTGCATTTTATTCTGCAATGCTATACAATATTTTCGCATTATTGTGGAAATAAGAACCATCTTACTATCAGAATTTAAGGAGGAACATCCAAATGGCTAAGGCTAAATTTGAGCGTACCAAGCCCCATGTCAACATCGGCACCATCGGCCACGTTGACCACGGCAAGACCACTCTGACCGCCGCTATCACCAAGTATCTGGCTCTGAAGGGCCAGGCTCAGTACGAGGATTACTCCAGCATCGACAAGGCTCCCGAGGAGCGTGAGCGCGGCATCACCATCAACACCGCCCACGTGGAGTACGAGACCGATGCCCGTCACTATGCCCACGTTGACTGCCCGGGCCACGCCGACTATATCAAGAACATGATCACCGGTGCTGCTCAGATGGACGGCGCCATCCTGGTTATCGCCGCCACCGATGGCCCCATGGCTCAGACCAAGGAGCACATCCTGCTGGCCCGTCAGGTGGGCGTGCCCGCCATCGTCGTGTTCCTGAACAAGTGCGATCAGGTGGACGACGAGGAGCTGCTGGAGCTGGTCGAGATGGAGGTCCGCGAGACCCTGTCCAAGTACGAGTTCCCCGGCGACGATATCCCCATCATCAAGGGCTCCGCTCTGAACGCCCTGACCTGCGAGGGCGGTGTGGACGATCCCGACTTCGCCTGCATCAAGGAGCTGATGGATGCCGTCGACAGCTATATCCCCACTCCTGACCGTAAGGCGGATCAGCCCTTCCTGATGCCCGTCGAGGACGTGTTCACCATCACTGGCCGCGGCACCGTCGCTACCGGCCGTGTGGAGCGCGGTACCATCAAGATGAACGAGGAAGTCGAGATCGTTGGCCTGACCGACGAGAAGAAGAAGACCGTCGTCACCGGCATCGAGATGTTCCGCAAGCTGCTGGACTTTGCTGAGGCCGGCGACAACATCGGCACCCTGCTGCGCGGCGTCGCCAAGACCGACATCGAGCGTGGCCAGGTTCTGTGTAAGCCCGGCTCCATTCACCCCCACACCAAGTTTGTGGGCCAGGTGTACGTTCTGAGCAAGGACGAGGGCGGCCGTCACACCCCCTTCTTTAACAACTACCGTCCTCAGTTCTACTTCCGTACCACTGACGTTACCGGCGTCATCACCCTGCCCGAGGGCACCGAGATGTGCATGCCCGGCGATAACGTTGACATGAAGGTGGAGCTGATCACCCCCATCGCCATCGAGAAGGGCCTGCGTTTTGCTATCCGTGAGGGTGGCCGTACCGTGGGTTCCGGCGTCGTTATCGACATCGAGGAGTAATCTCACTCCAGCTTTCTCGCAGGAGGGTGACCGCCCGAGGGAAAAGCGTCGTTATCGACATCGAGGAGTCATTGATGCTCCCTTGGAAAATCCCCGCCATAAGGCGGGGATTTTCTTTTGCCGCAGTGCGGCCGCCCGGCCCCCATCTGCGGTGGGGCGCGCCGGGAGACGCGTGCAGGGTTTTGCCCAAAGGACAAAACCTTGACGCAGGCGGAATTCATTTCCGCCGAGCAAGCAAAATGAACAGGGTTCCCACAGAATCGGAGCTTCTGTGGAATGGCCGCACCGTGGCAAACGCGTCGTCATCGGCATTGAGGAGGTAATATTTCCCGAGCTTTTCCACAGGAGGGTGAGCACCGGCGGAAAAGCCTTGTTATCCACCTTGTGAAGTTCTTCTTCATTTCAGCAGAAAGCCTGCCGATCGGCAGGCTTTCTGCTTTTTAAAAAGCTGCTTTATCCAGAAATTTTTTAAGGAAAAGGGACGAGCTGAGTGGACAGTCCCCTTTTTTTATGGTACAACAGGAAGTGGAAAGGGGCGTGCCAGACATGCAGAGCATATTGACCAACCTGGGAGCCGTCACCCCGGACGAGGCAGAGGAGACCTTACAGACGGTGACCGACTTTCTGAAAGGGCTGAATCTGGAGAAGCTCATCACCCTGCTGCTCCTTCTGGCAGGCTGCCTTGTGGTCATGAAGCTGGTTCTCCGGCTGACCGACCGGGCTTTCCTCCGCCTGGAGCTGGAGCGGAGCCTGCATACCTTCATCCATGCGGCCCTGCGGGTTATTTTGTGGATGATTACCCTGTGTATCGTTCTGGACTACGTGGGAGTGCCCATGACTAGCCTGGTGGCGGTGCTCAGCGTCATTGGACTGGCGGTGTCTCTGGCCATCCAGGGCACTCTGTCCAACCTGGCCGGCGGCATCCAGGTGCTGCTCTCCAAGCCCTTCAAGGCGGGGGACTATGTGGAGGCCGGCGGCATCTCCGGTACGGTGATGGAGGTCGGGCTGGCCTATACCAAGCTGTGCACGGTGGACAACAAGGTGATCTCCGTACCCAACGGACAGATTTCCGGGGAAAAGATCATCAACTACAGCACGGAAGAGCGGAGGAGAGTAGATCTCACCTTCAACGCCTCTTATGACAGCCCGCTCCAGCAGGTGACCGGCGTTCTGCGGGCAGTCGTGGCCGCGCACCCCATGGCCCTGGCCGAGCCGGAGCCCTTTGTGCGGGTCAATGCCTACCGGGACAGCAGCATTGAGTATGTGGTCCGGGTGTGGTGCGCCACGGGGGATTACTGGACGCTGTACTACGACCTGTTGGAGCAGGTTAAGGAGGCTTTTGACCGGAACGGCATTGAGATGACCTACAACCATCTGAACGTCCACCTGATGGAGCGGGAGAGGAGCGAGCCGTGAGCGATAATGTGGAGGTCGGCCGCGGTTTAAACCGAATTTTTATCGGGCAGCTTCTTGTGATTGTGGCCATGATTTTGGCCATAATTCCCCCGGCCGGACTGTTTGCGGTTGTGGCGGCGCTGGTTCTGCCCATGATGGGGCTGTATCAGGCGGGCCGGGTGGATAAGGGCTATCACACGGCCTTTGTGCTCTCTGTTGTGGCCCGGGTGTCGGGGCTGCTGTGCAGGTTGATCGGGGTCCCGGATCTGCTCGGTTATATCCTCGAATTCGCGGTGGTCTACCTGGTCTGCACCAAGACCGCCAGACGGTTGGAGGCGGAAGGGGACTTGTCCACGGCAGCCCGGGGGCGGTTTGTGTGGAAACTCGATGCGGCCTGCCTGGCGGTCACGATCCTCTCCGGCCTCCTTGTGCCAATCATGGGCGAGAGGCTGGTTGGCCTCCTGCTGGTTACACTGGTCGCTGCGCTGGCGAACGCCGTCTTCTATATGACCTTCCTTTATCGGGCCTCCAAGAGACTCCAGGAGTGAATGGAAAGCGCGGCGCGAGAGCGCCG
>NZ_JH417855.1:4638-14106 GCF_000239295.1 Flavonifractor plautii ATCC 29863 | reverse complement strand
TCACCGTCCAATATGTTTGACAAACCTACAAAACGGCGCGTCAGGGATGCCGCGCCCTACAGCTCACCGGTTCGGCCTGCCAGATAGTCAAGCGGGCTCTCCAGCTCATCCGCGATGGCGGGCAAGTCATGAGCGTCCGGAAAAAGGCCCTGGATCGGGAGGTCTGCTTCTATTATGCCCTGGCGCTGGGAATTGAGTTGGGCCGCCTGTCTGCAAAAGGCTGACGCTCCTGCCCCCTACTCATCGTCATTGGCCTTCTTGTCGATGTACTCCGGCCGGAGCTTGCTGTAGACGATCTTCTGCTCGCTGTAGAGGCCGTAATAGCCGGAGAGCATGTAGGCCACGGCGATACACACGGCGAACAGCCCCAGGCTCTGGCCGGTGAACATGCCCAGACTGTCCCCGGCGAACAGCTCCAGGGAGAGCAGCAGGGAGGTCATGGGGCAGTTGGTGACGCCGCAGAAGACGCACACCATGCCCAGCCCCGCTCCAAAGGAGGGGTGCAGCCCCAGCAGGGGGGCGGCGGTGCAGCCGAAGGTGGCCCCGGTAAAGAACACCGGGACGATCTCGCCCCCCTTGAAGCCCGCCCCCAGGGTAATGGTAGTAAAGAGCATCTTCAGCAGGAAGGCCTCGGGCCGGGCCTCCCCTCCGATGGCGGCGTGGATCACCGCCGTGCCAGCCCCGTTGTAGTCGTAGGTACCCGGGTTCCACAGCCACACCAGGAAGGTCAGCGCGATGACCAGCGCCCCGCCCGCAGCGGCCCGCGCCACGGGCCCGCGCCACGGGGTTGGGGAGGTACTTGTCGTACAGCCGGGGGGCGGCGTGCATCATCCGGCAGAACAGGATGGAAAGCAGGGCGAAGAGGACCCCCATGCCGATGCACTGGAGAAGGGTGACGGGGGTAAGGTTGGGCACCCCCTGGAGGGAGAAGGCGGTGGGCGGCACGCCGCAGAGCTGGGCCACCCACAGGCCGATAATGGCGGAGAGGACGCAGGGCACGATGGCGGCGTAGTAGAGCACGCCCACACTGGTCACCTCCATGGCGAACATGGCGGCGGTCAGCGGCGTGCCGAAGAGGGCGGAGAAGGCGGCGGACATGCCGCACATGGTGATGATACGGCTGTCCTTGTCGTCCAGGTGCATCCACCGTCCGATCTTGGAGGAGAGGGAGCCGCCGATCTGGAGGATGGCCCCCTCCCGGCCGGAGGAGCCGCCCAGCAGGTGGGTGAGCACCGTGGCGGCGAAGATGAGGGGCGCCGTGCGCAGGCGCAGGGGCTGGTTCTCCCGCACAGCCACCAGGACGAAGTTGGTGCCCCGGTCCTTCTCCATGCCGCAAATCCGGTAGAGCAGAACAATGGCCACGCCCCCCAGGGGCAGGAGCCACAGAAGCCACGGGTTGGCCTCCCGCAGGGCTGTGACGGCGTTCAGCGCGTAATAAAAGGCAGTGCTGACCCCGCCGGCCGCCAGGCCGATCACCCCGGCAAACAGCACCCATTTCAGGAAGGTGCCCGGCTGCTCCAGCAAGCGCCGCAGCCGCCCCTCCGTCCGTTCTTTGGTTTCCATCCCGGTTTCCCCCTCTCACGCGTACAGGTTATTATAACATGCGCCGCAACTTTTTTCCGCATGCTTATGGATTTTTTTCATAAATATGATATACTAAGTTCTGTAACGCATGGAACACATGCAATCTGTCGTTTCAGAAAGAGGAGGAATCATCTTGCAGCCCCCTTTATGGCCTCAGCTTCTACTCCAGGTCATACTCATCGCAATCAACGCATACTTTGCCGCCACGGAAATCGCGGTCATCTCCCTCAATGAGGCGGTGATCCGCCACCAGGCCGAGGAGGGCGACAAAAAGGCCGCCCGTCTCCTGCACATCGTGGAGCAGCCCACCGGGTTTCTCTCCACCATTCAGATCGGCATCACCCTGGCGGGCTTTCTGGGCTCCGCCTTCGCCGCCGACAACCTGGCCGGCCGCCTGTCCCAGTGGTTCGCCGCCCAGTATGCCCTGACCGCCGCCGCCGAGGCCGCGGTGCACACCCTGTCCGTTATCCTGATCACCATTATCCTCTCCTTCTTCACGCTGGTCTTCGGCGAGCTGGTACCCAAGCGGGTGGCCATGAAGAAGAGCGAGCAGGTGGCCCGCTTCACCTGCGGGGTGGTGGCCTTCCTGGCCGCCGTCATGCGGCCGCTCATCTGGCTGCTGACCGTCTCCACAAATGCCGTGCTGCGTCTGGTACATATCGACCCCAACGAGGAGGACGATGAGGTATCGGAGGAGGGCATCCGCATGATGGTGGACATCGGTGAGGAGAAGGGCGCCATCCAGGCCGGTGAGAAGGAGATGATCGAGAACATCTTCGAATTTGACAACATGACCGCCGGGGACGTGATGATCCACCGCACCGACATGGTGATGCTGTGGGTGGACGACACGGCGGAGGAGATCGCGCAGACCATCGAGTCCTCCGGCCTGTCCCGTTTCCCGGTGTATGAGGAGGACGCCGACGACATCATCGGCATCCTGAACACCCGCGACTGGCTGCTCAACGCCCGCAAAGCCTCCCCCCGCCCGGTGCGGGAGCTGCTGCGCCCGGCCTATTTCGTGCCCGAGTCGGTGCGCACCGATAAGCTCTTCCGCGACATGCAGAGCCGGAAGATCCACCTGTCCATTGTGGTGGACGAGTACGGCGGCACCGCCGGCCTCGTGACTATGGAGGATCTGCTGGAGGAGATTGTGGGCAACATCTACGACGAGTTCGATCCCCAGGAGGATCAGGAGATCATCGCCCTGGGCGACAACCGCTGGCGCATTGCCGGCTCGGCGGAGCTGGACGATGTGGCGGAGGCCCTGGACATGGAATTTCCCGAGGACGAGGAGTCCGAGACTCTGGGCGGCCTGGTCTTTGCCCAGCTCAACGTGATCCCGGAGGACGGAAGCCACCCCGAGGTGGAGCTGTACGGCCTGCACATCCGGGTGGAGGAGCTGACCGACCGCCGGGTAGAGTGGGCCACCGTCACCAAGCTGGCCCCCTCTGAATCGGAGGAGGACGCCGAATAAGCGAAGCAATAAAATCCCCCCGGAATCCCAATGGGATTCCGGGGGGATTTTGCTTTTTGACCGGCTGTGTTCAGCCCACGTGCTCGCCGAAGTTCATCAGCATCTGGGCCACCTCGGCGCGGGTCGCGGTGCCCTGGGGATCCAGGACGCCGTTCCCCTTGCCGGAGAGCACCTGCGCATTGACCGCCCAGCTCATGGCCGTCTGCGCCCAGTCGGAGATGCTGGCGGAGTCGCTGAACTCCCGCACGGCCATCCCGCCCTGGGTGGTGTCATAGCCCTTCGCCTGCGCGTAGCGGTACAGAATCGCCGCGAGCTGCTCCCGGGTCACGCTGTCCTCCGGTCCAAACGCGCCGGTGTCGTACCCCTTCACGATGCCGCGGGCCGCCGCCCAGTTCACCGCGTCGGCGTACCATGCGCCCGCCGCCACGTCGGGGAAGCCCGCCGCGCCGGGTGCCTCCGGCCGCTCCTCCAGGTTGTAGAGTACCTGGGCGATCATGCTCCGGGTCAGGTTCATGGTGGGGGCGAAGGTGGTGTCCGTGGTCCCCTCCATCATCCCCTTGTCGTACACATACGCCACGGCGTCATAGAACCAGTCGCCGCTCGTTACATCGGTGAAGGGCAGGCCCTCCGGCTCCGGCTCCACCGCCGTGAACACGGCCTCCACCGTGACCTTGGAGGCAGGCATTTTGAAGGTGTACTTGCCGTCGCCCTTGTCGGTGAGCTTGACGGAATCGCCGTTCTTGTCGGTGACGGTCAACTTGTCCAGCTCATACCCCTCGTCGGGCTTCACGGTGACAGTCACCGTGCTCCCCTTGGAGGCGCGGGTGGGGCTCACCTTCACGCTGCCGTTGTCCGTGTCCTCCACGCTCACCGTGTACCGGGTCGAGCCAGAGGAGGAGCTACTGCCGTTGTAGTCCCACTCCGCAGTCAGGATAACATCCTTCGTCACTTTGTAGGGGCTGCTCACCCGGCTGCTGCCGTCATACCAGCCCTCAAAGGTGTAGCCGGAGCGGCTGGGAGTGGGCAGGGTGAGCTCGGTCCCCTCAGTGACCGTGTAGACGCTGTCCTTTGTATCCCCGTCGGCATAGTCCAGGGTAACGGTGTACTTCTTCTCGCCAGACGTGGCGTTTACCTCAGTAATGGTGTCGCCCGGCTGGGCGGCGGCCTGGGCGGCCTCCAGGCTGGGATAGTAGCTGTAGGGAGCCTCGGGGTTGGAGGCGCTCTCCAACTGGGCCTTGACGCTGTCAGCCAAATAGTCCTCGTTGACGGGCTTGGCAAAGTGACCGCTGGTAACCTCGATGCCGCTCTTTGCAGCCTCTGCGGCCCCGCTGGCCGCCTCAATGGCACCGAAGGTGCCGTTGCCCTGAATGGTCAGCTTGTGTGTGTCCGCGTCGGTGCTGTCATACACGATCTTGCCGTTGATGGTGCCGGTGTAGCTCCCATCAAAGGTGACATTGGTAGAAGGATAGCTACTATACTTACAGACATCAAACGCAATGGCTTCGTCGCTGGTGGTCACGATATCCGTATCTCCCTTGAAGATGATGCTGCCATTGTTGAAGCTCAGCGCGTAGTCCTCGCCGTCCGCCTGATGCTCGGCGAAGAAGTGCATATCCTCCAGGGTCAGGTTTGCATAGTTCTGAATGATGCGCTTGATGGAGGTCGTGCCCTCGGCAATACGGATGGTGCCGTTTTTGAGGGTGATGGTGGAATCCTTCAGGAACTGGAATCCATTGCTCTCCGTTCCGGCAGAGCCCGCTCCCGGGTCCTTCAGGGTATAGGCGTGGCCGCCAAAATCAATGGTAAAGTTCTTACCAGAGGGCACGGCAATGCCGGCCGCCTCTGGGATGTCCTTCAGGACGTAGATGGTGTCCCCGGCTTTGGCCGCTGTGATCGCCGCACCCAAGGTCTCATAGGTCTTGCCGCCCACCATCACCGCCGCATTTTCGGCAGTATTCGTGGTCAGAGTTCCATCCACAGTGCTGTTGACAATGACGATCGTTTCTGCGGTGGTGCCCTCGGGCACGCTGCCGATGGTGCTGTTGACCACGCTCATGGTGCCGCCGGCGGTGCTGTTGGACACCTGGCCGCTCACGGTGGCGCCGTCGGTGATGGCCACATCCGCCTTGCCGCTGTTGGTCACGTTTCCGGTAACCTTGGCCTTCTGGGTAATGGTCAGCCGGGCGCCCTCGCTGCTGTCCGTGAGGACAACGGAGCCGTTCAGCGTGCCGCCGGTGATCTCAATATCGCCGCTGTGGGTTCCACCGCCCATTGTGGTGATTACCGTCTTTTCCCCGGCGTTGAAGGTACCGCCGTTGATGGTCAGCTTGCCCTGATCCATGGTGCCGTCGATATAGCCGTTCAGAATGACGCCGTTGGAGGCGCCCGCCGCATCGAAGGTACCGCCGTTGACAGTGGCCACATTCCAGTTCAGGAACGCTGCTTGGGACATGCTGGTAAAGGTGCCGTCATTGATGACCAGCTCGCCATAGTCGTCGTTCTTGATCGTGTTCAGGCCGCCGGAGAAGGTGCCTCCGTTGATGGTCAGCACGGAGTTTTTTCCACCTGTATTCTGACTTCCGTTATACCAGCCGTTCTCAATCATGCTGGAGAACTGGCCGTTCTGCGTGACGGAAACTCCACTATTGATCTCCATGGTGCCGTGGTTGACGATGTTGTAATAGGAATTCCCGCCGCTGGCTTCGGCATTCTGTCCGTTCTCTTTACTGCGGGTATACGCGCCTCCGTTGAGCACCACATTGCCGCCGGGCTCATTCTGGATTGCCGCTCTGGCGTGGGTCACGTTGTCCACCGTGCCGCCGCCGGTGATGGTCAGAGTGCCCTTGTTGGTAATCGTGTGGTTCTCGTGGTTGGCCAAGGTCTTTCCGTTCAGATTGAGGGTCAGCTCCGCTCCCTCGGGGATTACGATATCCTCCGCCGTATCCTGGAGCAGAGTAACCGTCTCGCCCTTCCCGGCGTTGTCGACCGCCTTCTGGAGGCTGGCGTAGTACCTACCGCCCACCTCGGCCACACCATTCGTTTCATCCAGTTCGTTTACGGTAAACGTACCGTCTGGGCCTTCGGTTATCGCGGCATTCTCCGCCACATACTTGCTCACATCACTGGAGAACGTGCCGCCATAAATGATGGGGTTACCAGTCTTTTCCGCACCTTTCAGGGCAGGCACTCCTTCCGGGGCCTTAAAGACGCCGCCGTTGATGACCGCGGTGGCCTTTTCATTGATGCCCCCGTCCCCGCCAGTGTTGTCGTTTCCAATCAGAGCCGCGGTATACGTTCCCTCTGTCTCAAAGGTACCGCCATTGATTACGGCTTTTACCACGCCGACCTCACCCGCCACATAGAGGGCGTAGAACGTGGCCGTGTGCTTGGAATCGTTGACACACTTGACCGACTTAAACGTACCGCCGTTGATTTCGAAGTACCCCACAGAAGCGGATACCGCGCCCTGTACCCCTGTAAAGGTTCCCCCGTTGATGGTCATTTGGGAATCGGCAGCTCCATTCTGGATCGTATATCCCCAAACATTACCGTTGCACTGGCTGCACGTAGTCCCCGTGAAGGTTCCGTCTTCAATCGTTACGGTACCCTCGTTATAAACCGCGCATGTAGCCTTCTCAAAGGTTCCGTCTTCAATGGTCAGTACCGCGGACGCCCCTGTGTTCCGGATTGCCGCGCCGCCGGCATAGGTCGCTCCGCGATAGGTTCCATTTTCGATCGTAAGTATATTTTGGTTGTTGATTGCGCCCACTCCGGTTTCAGACGCAGATGAATCAATGACGCCGTCGCCTGTCACCGTAAGAGTACCCTTGTTCACAATCGGCCTGCCCGTAAAGTTCGACGCCACGGTGATGCTGTGGCAGTCCATGTCCAGCACGATGTTTTTCTTCTCTGGAATGGTGATGATCTGATCCGTGGTCATCCCGGTGATATCGCCCGTCAGGACGACCGTGGTCTCCTCCCCATCTGGAGCGGCTTCGATCGCCTGCATCAGCGCGTCATAGGCGCCTTTTTCCTCCATCGGCGCAGGAGCCGCTTCCTCCAGCGTGTCCGCTGCCGGAGTCTCTTCCGCAAAGACAGTCACAGGAAGAAGACTCAGTAACATACACACAGACAGTAGCGCCGCCAATCCTTTTTTTGCCCGTTTCATGTTGTTCCTCCTTTTTTAAATTGCGCCCCGGCTCCACTGCTGTCAGTTGTTATTGTCTTTTGCTAGCAAAAGACAGAAGTGTGCCGGCACACTTGGCATCCTTACTGTATCACATTGTCCCAATATTTTCAAGAGGGCACGTCCACGCAATCCACTTATGCGTTCCGCAGCAGCTCCCTCGCCCGGGCCAGCAGCTTGGCGTACACGCCGTCCATCTCCCACTCGTTGGTGTACTCCAGCAGGCGCTCCGCCGGAAGCCAGCCCACCCGGCTGTTCTCCCCCTCCCGGATCTGGAGGGCGTCGCGCTCGTCGGCCACCAGCAGGTAGGATACATTGAGATGCTGATGGGAGGGCACCCACTTCCCGCGCTTCACGTGGCCCCACACGGGCAGAATGTCCAGGGAGGCGATGGCGGGGCTGAGGGGACGGATATGCTCCACCCCCGTCTCCTCCCGGGCCTCCCGCAGGGCCACGGAGAGCAGGTCGCCCTCCCCATCCGCATGGCCGCCCGTCCAGGCCCACACCCTGTAAATATTGTGGTGGGCCATGAGCACCCGGGTGCCGTCGGCATTGACCACAAAGCCGGAGCTGGACAGATGGGCGATCTCGTTGTCCCGGGTGAGAATGTTGTCCGGAAACAGGCGGATGTACTCCAGAATCAGCCGCTGATCCGCCGCCTCCTGCTCATTTTGGGGCGTATAGGCCCGAATTTCATCCACATACATGGGGCTTCCTCCTCCGGTAGATCACATAGCGGAAGGGGATGCCCGCGTGCTCCTGGGGCTCCCCCTCCTCGGCCATCTCCCAGTCCGGGCCGGCGTCCAAATCAGGGAAAAAGGCATCCGCCCCCTCCCACGCCCGGCCGATTTTGGTGATGTAGGCCGTGTCGCACCAGTCCAGCAGGGCCGCGTAGACGCTCTCCCCCCCGATGACGAAGGAATCTGCCGGGGCGGCCGCCCGCAGGGCCTCCAGCGACCGGAACACCTCGGCCCCCTCGGGGGCGAAAGAGGGGTCGCGGGACAGGATCAGGTTCCGCCGGTTTTTCAGGGGCCGCCCGCCGGGGAAGGTGGCCAGGGTCTTGCGGCCCAGGATCACCGGGTGGCCGGTGGTGAGGGCCTGAAAGCGCTTCAAATCGGCCGGGATGTAGCAGAGCTGATCCCCGTCCCTGCCGATGGCCCAGTTCAAGTCCACCGCCGCGATCAAATTCATCGGGCTCCCTCCTTATACCGCCACGGGGATGGGCTGCTCCAGCGGGTGGAAGCGGTAGCCCTCCAGGCGGACGCTGTCCTTCGTGAAGGCGTAGAAGTCGGTAACCGCCGGGTCCAGCCACAGCCTCGGGGCCTCGTAGGGCGTCCGGGCGATGAGCTCCTCCACCACCGGCACATGGCGGTCGTAGATGTGGGCGTCGGCGATGACGTGCACCAGCTCCCCCGCCTCCAGCCCCGACGCCCGGGCCAGGAAGTGCACCAGCACGGCGTACTGCATCACGTTCCAGCCGTTGGCGGTGAGCATGTCCTGGCTGCGCTGGTTGAGCACGGCGTTGAGGGTGCGCCCCGACACGTTGAAGGTGACCGACCAGGCGCAGGGGTAGAGGGCCATCTCGCTCAGATCGTGGTGATTGTAGAGACTGGTGAGAATCCGCCGGGAGGCCGGGTTGTGCTTGAGATCGTAGAGCACCCGGTCCACCTGGTCAAACTCCCCCTCGGGGTAGCGGTGCTTGACCCCCAACTGGTAGCCGTAGGCCTTGCCGATGGAGCCGCTCTCGTCCGCCCAGGCGTCCCAGATGTGGCTGGACAGGTCGCGGATGTTGTTGGACTTCTTCTGCCAGATCCACAAAAGCTCGTCCACCGCGCTCTTGAAGGCCATTTTGCGGATGGTCTGCACCGGGAATTCCGCCCGCAGATCGTAGCGGTTGACAATGCCGAATTTCTTCACCGTGTGGGCGGGGGCGCCGTCAGTCCACCGGGGGCGCACCTCCTGCTCCGTGTCCCACACCCCGTGGGCCAGAATCTCCTTGCAATTTTCAATGAACAGCTCGTCCGCGCGGCTCATATCGTTCCTCCTCCGGTTGGTTTTCCCCAGCATACCACATTCCGCGCCGGAACGCAAACCCGCCGGTTCGGCCGACGGCCGGGCGCAGCTCCGCGCCCGCGGGCGGCCATAAAGGCCGCTCCTACGTTCCAGCACCGTCCCCCAATTTTCTCCCATACAGGCCGGTGCGGCGGGGGCGTTACAGCGT
>NZ_JH417855.1:0-4528 GCF_000239295.1 Flavonifractor plautii ATCC 29863 | reverse complement strand
GGGGCGTTACAGCGTAAGCCCCCGCCGCCGGAAAGCCGCCAGCGGAACAGCCTGGGGGAAGTTCCAAGAAGAGGGAATCGCAATTCCCCCTTCTTGGCCGTTTCAAGGGGTGGATTGTTAAGGCGGGGGAAATCGGAATCCCCCGCCTTAACTGGCTCTTTCGCCCCTTTCTGGCCACTCAGAAAGGGGCCCGCCGGAAGCATGATAAGAAAACAGGTGTCAAAAAGGGTAACATGGAAGGCGCTTCAGCCTGGAATAAGGTGGGCCGATGTGGGCAGAAGGTGAATTGCCCCGAAGGGGCAAGAGAGGCCGCCCTGGGGCGTCGGCCCCTACGCTAAGGGGACGCCCGCCTCAACGTATCACGGCATAGGGGCGCCCCTTGTGGTCGCCCGCGGGCGGCCATAAAGGCCGCCCCTACAGGCCGTAGTACTGGCACAGCCGGGCCACTGCTTCCATAGCGTCGGGCGGATTGACCCACAGGTCTGGCAGATAACCGATGCCGTCCCGGTTTTCCATGGTCTCATGAAAGCCCAGCCCGGTACCGAAGAAAACCGGGAGTCCCGAATTTGGCAGGTAGCAGGTGAAGTTATCCGACACCAGGTAGCAGCCGCCCGTGTTTACCCCCACCACCAGCGTGTTCTCCACCGTGTGCAGGTCGGTCAGCACGTCCTCTCCGGCGGAGGCGGTCCAGTTGTCCGTCAACAGGAAGGTGATTCCCTCCCGCTCCACCCATCGGCCTGGCTGTGAGGAAACAGCCCAGGTTCCCATGGCCTCGTCCGGATAGTCCAGAAAATAGCAGCCGATCTGGCTGATCCTCTTTCCGGAGCTCCGGCGGGGCTGGGCGGGCTGGCCCGTCCAGCCCTCAAACCACTCCGCCATCCAGTTCGAGTACCCGCCGGGGTTGCTCCGCACATCGAAGATCAGCAGGGGCGCGTCGGCGTACTCCCCGCCGCAGGTGGCAAACCGCTCCAGTTGCGCCTCCCCCTCCGGCGTGTCGGCGGACATATACCGGGATAGCAGCGTTGGGATGCCCTGGTATTCGCTCTCCGCAAACACAAAATGACCGGGGCCCACAGTCTCACAGGGCGTCCACGACAGCTCATATCCGCCCAGGGTGTCCGGCAGATCGCTCCCGTCCTCGCTCATGGCGAAAAAGCCGTAGGTGATGGCCCCATCCGGGCCGATGGTGGGCTTCACATAGTCCTCACTTAGCCCAGTGGGGTCGCTGATGTATATATCCGGTACATAATAGGTACGGAGCTTGGAAAGCAGGTAACTGCCTCCAATTGTAAAGTGTCCGTCCAGTACCGTCCCCTCCAGCGGCAAATATAGGGCCGTCGCCAGCCGGATGAGCGTAGAACCATAAGGGGTGGTGGTGTCCTCCAGTATCTCGATGCTCTCCGCCCTCAACTTCTCAAACACCTCATCGCCGCCGAAGTACTCGTAGGCCCCGTAGGTGGTGCGGAGGAGGGTAAAGAATACATCCAGATCCTCCCTGGCCTTCTCTGGAGGGAGATAGTCCACCATATTGCGGTGGGTCATCAGAGCCTCCATCTCCCCGTCGGTGAAGGTGTGGTTCTGGTCGGCAAAGTCCGGCGTCCAGGGGGAGATGTCCAGTGGCTCCCCCTCCTCGATGACGGCCCGGCGCTTCTCGTTGACCGCGTCCAGAAAGGTGTGGAAGTCCACCGCCGCGGCCGGGGTGGGTGTGGGCTCGGGTGTGGGTTCCGGCGCGGGGGCGCACCCCGCCAGCAGGGCGAGGCTCAGGGCCAGGGGGAACAGCCTCCGGTTCATTCCAGCACGCTTCCTTTCAGTCCGTCCCGATGAATTCCCGTTATTTTTACCTCTTTTATGACATTGTGTAGTCCCTCGCCCGGGGCAAAGACCTCCGTGTAATTGGGGGCGTGGCCACGCCAGAGGCCCTCCTTCTCCTCCTCAAAGAGCACGGTCAGTGTCTCCCCCACCCAGCGCTCCAGCCAGGCCGCCCGCAGCTCCTCCGCCACCGCCGCCGCCCGGCGGGCCCGCGCCTCCTTTTCCGCCTTGGGCACCTGGCCGGGCAGGGCGGCCGCCGGGGTGCCGGTACGGCGGGAGTAGGGGAAGATGTGCATGGCGGAGAAGGCGCACCGGCGTACAAAGTCCAGGGTCTGGTCGAACTCCTCCTCCGTCTCGCCGGGGAAGCCCACAATGAGATCGGTGGTGATACCGGGTCGATCAAAGTGTTCCCGGAGTAATGTTACGCTCTCATAATACCGGGCGGAATCATATTTCCGGTTCATCCGCTTCAACGTGGCGTCGCAGCCGCTCTGCATGGAGAGGTGGAAGTGGGGGCACAGGTTGGGCAGGGCGGCGGCCCGGCGGCAGAAGTCCTCCGTGACGGTGCGGGGTTCCAGGGAGCCCAGCCGCACCCGGCACTCCGGCGCGGCGGCGCACACCGCCTCCACAAGGTCGATCAGGCCCTGCCCATTTTTGAGATCGTGTCCCCAGGAGGAGATTTCGATGCCGGTGAGCACCAGCTCCCGGTAGCCCGCCCCGGCAAGGCGCTTTGCCTCACAGGCGGCCTCCTCCAAGGGAAGGGAGCGGATCGGCCCCCGGGCGTAGGGAATGATACAGTAGGTGCAGAAGTTGACGCAGCCATCCTCCACCTTGAGCATGGCCCGGGTGCGCCCTTCCAGGCCGCCGGCGGGCAGATGCTCATACTGGCGGCGGCGCAGGGCGTCGTCCACCCTTACCACCGGGTGTCCGCCGTCGGGGCTGAGGGCCTCCAGCGCGTCCAGAAAGCCCATGCGGTCGGCCGTGCCCATGACCAGATCCACCCCCAGGGCCTCCACCGCCTCCGGATCGGTCTGGGCGTAGCAGCCGCACACCGCCACCACCGCGTGGGGGGAGCGCTTGCGGGCCTGCCGGATCATCTGGCGGGATTTCTTGTCGCTCACCGCCGTGACGGTGCAGGTGTTGATCACATAGGCGTCCGCCGCCCCGTCAAAGGGCACCAGGGCGTGGCCCCGGCCGGTGAGCTCCGCCTCCATCGCCTGCGTCTCGTATTGGTTGACCTTGCAGCCCAAGGTGTAGATAGCAACTCGCATGTCTTTTCCTCGCATATGACCGCGGCTCTTTGTGAAAAAAACAGAATTTCCGGTTTACCGCGGCTTTCCCATTGAATTTTTTCCCCGTTCCTGTCTATAATGGGGATACCCTAATTATAAAGCAAAGCCCCACCGTTTGTATACAGTCATTTAGGAGGTGCCCTTTCATGTCTGAGTTTTTCGTGTCGCTGTCCTCCATCGAGGATGTACGCCAGTTTGTCAACGCGGCCACCTGCTGCCCCTGCGAGGTGGACGTGCTCTCCGGCCGATACGTCATCGACGCCAAATCCATCATGGGCCTGTTCTCCTTGGATCTCTCCCACCCGGTGAAGGTGGAGGTCCACGGCTCCGACGCCGACCGCTCTGCCTTTGAGCAGAGCGTCGCCGCCTTTGAGGTCAAGCAGACCCAGTAATATAAGATAAGGAGGGCGGCCCTGGGCCGCCCTCCTTTTTCGACGGTTTACAAACCGGCCGCTTCTGTGGTAGAATAGTTTGCTTTCGCAGGAGGGATGACCATGTCAGACCAGTACCCGTTCTTCGCCTACCTCTCCCGGATGCGGTACATCAACCGCTGGGGGCTGATGCGCAACACCTTTCAGGAGAACATTCAGGAGCACTCCCACATGGTGGCGGTGCTGGCCCACGCCCTGGCCGTGATCCGGCGGGACGTGTTCGGCGGCGACGCCGACCCCGGTCTGGCCGCCGCAGCGGCCCTTTACCACGACGCGCCGGAGATCCTCACCGGCGACCTGCCCACCCCCATCAAGTACTACAACCCCGACATCCGGGACGCCTACAGGGAAGTGGAGCAGTTCTCCGCCCACAAGCTGCTGCATATGCTGCCGGAGGCCCTCCGCCCCTCCTTTGCCCCCCTGCTGCGGGAGGGCTACGACCCCGGGCTCAGAACACTGGTCAAGGCCGCCGACAAGCTCTCGGCCCACATCAAATGCGTGGAGGAGCTCAAGGCGGGCAACGCCGAATTCAAGCAGGCCGCGGAGCAGACGCTGGAGGCCCTGCAGGGCTATGGTCTGCCCGAGCTGGACTACTTTCTGGAGCACTTCCTGCCCGCCTTCGGGCTGACGCTGGATGAGCTGCAGTGAGTGTCCCCCATATCCGTAAAAACTGCAAAGGAGCTGTTCTATTATGAGAGCAATCGTCACCGTTCTCGGCAAGGACCGGGTGGGTATCATGTCCCTGGTCTGCGCCCTGCTGGCCCAGCACAATGTCAACATTCTGGACATCAGCCAGACCATCCTCCAGGGGGACTTCACCATGGTTATGCTGGTGGACGCCGGCGCCTGCGACATCCCCTTCGCCGAGCTGGCCGCCCTGCTGGAGCGGGAGGGTGAGGCCCGCAGCCTGGACATCCGCGCCCAGCGGGAGGATATTTTCAACGCCATGCACCGGATCTGAGGAAGCGCGGAGGGTAGGCGCATAGGGGAGCTAAG
>NZ_JH417854.1 GCF_000239295.1 Flavonifractor plautii ATCC 29863 | reverse complement strand
GCAGTAAAAGAGGTGGATTACCTATCGCTATAACTAGTACGGCGTCCCCCAGACCGTAGGCCCCGGAGAGAGCATCAAATACCTAGCCAACGAAAAGGCCAGCGACCCCAAGGTGGTGGGCATCATCTCCAACGGCTATCCCCACCGCAGCCTGGGAGAGCTTGGTCTGGAGAACAAATATCAGGCGTTCTACGCCACCAAAATGGCGCTCTGGTGCTACCTGATCCCCAGCTGGGACATTTCCAACCTGAAGGTGGCCCCCGGCCTGAGCGGCGATGAACTGGACATTGGCAACCGTATCCTGGCCGCCGCCAAGGACATCTACAAGCGCGGCACCACCTACAACTATATGCTCACTCCCCGGATGACCGTCACGGCAGACAAGTCCACGGCCTACCCCGTGACCATCGGCGGCCAGGCATACTTGCAGCAGGTGTTCACCATCTGGAGCGAGACTTGGGTGTATGACTACGATGTGTCTGTGGCCTTCTCCGACCCGGACAGTGTGCCGGAGGGCACGAAGATCGTGGACGCCAACAACAAGGAGATCACCGCCGTCACCACAAAGTACACCTCAGACGGCTATGCCGGGACGTTCAAGGTCCTCTATCCCGCAGGCAGCGTGGAGGGCCAGTCCGGCAATGTCCAGTTCTCCCTCTCCGCCCCGGTGGCCCAGTATGCCGCTATGTACGCCGTGTGCCAGGAAAAGGACCAATACGGCGATTTACAGAATTACATCTGTGACTTGGACAACAAGGTACAGCTGGATGTGGCCGCCGTCAGCAGCTATGCAGACAGTGGGGAACCTGATCCTGACGAGACGGCCCTGAAGATCGTGAAGCTGGAGGAAGGGACCGAGATCCCCCTGGAAGGGGCCGTGTTCTCTGTCTATGACCCGGAGGGAAAGAAAGTCGGTTCCTTCTCCACCGGCCCGGACGGGACCGTGACCATCCCCCTGACCCTGGAGGGCCACTATACCATAACCGAGGAGATCCCGCCCCGGTATCACCTGCTGCCGGAGGAGACCACCCAGCACGCCGATGTGGAGTATAACAAGACCGCCACCCTGACCTTCTGGAACGCCCCCTACGGCTCCCTGCGGGTGGAGAAGCGGAGCGACACCGGCGACGCCCTCTCCGGCGTCACCATCCAGATCAAGCACATCGAGACTGGCGAGACCCGCACCGGCCAGACCCGCAATGGCGTCATCGTCTTTGACGAGCTGGCCCCCGGCGGCTGGGAGGTCCGGGAGCTGGCGGGCATTGACGGCTGGGTGGCGGATACGGACACGGTGCAGACCGTAGCAGTCGTGACTGGGCAGGAATCCACCGCCACCATCATCAACAAGGAACTACCCGGCCTGCGAATCACCAAGTATGAGCGTGGGACCATGACCCTTATGCCCAATGTGTCCTTTGAGATCTTCCGGGACGCGGAAAGTTTGGGTATCTTCACCACGGATGAGTTCGGCCAGATTTTGCTTACCAACTGTGAGCCAGGCACCTACCGGGCCGAGGAACGGGACACTGGCGGGGACGGCCATGTGCTGGATACCACGCCCCAGGAGGTGGAGTTAAAAGCTGGGGACGGCATCAAGGAGCTGGTTTTCTTCAATGACCGCCTGCCCGGCATCCATCTCATCAAGGTGGACAGCGCCGACCTGTCCCAGCCCATCGCCAACGCCCGCTTCCGAATTGAGGCGGTGGATGGTTCCTGGGGACCGGAGGAGTACACCACCTCGGAGGACGGGACCATCGACCTCTCCAAACTCCCCGTGGGCGCTTATGTCGTAACCGAACTGGAGTGTCCGGGATATGTGATTGACGAAGCACAGCGCATCATACATCTGGATGGGAATGAAACGGCCCAATTCGTATTTACCAATTCCAAGCTGCCTTCCCTCCATCTCACCAAGATCAGTGCGGATGGGTCTCCGCTGGCTGGGGTGACCTACAGCCTGACCCGCATTGAGGACGGCAGCCGCTATATGGATCAGACCACATCTTCTACGGGGACCATCGTTTGGGACGGCTTACAGCCTGGGGTCTATTCCCTGCGGGAAACAGATACGTTGTCCGACCACATCCTGGACCCCAAGGAATACCATGTGGAACTGTTTCCCGGCAAAGACGGCACCATCGTGCTGGAAAACGATAAGCGACCCAATCTGACCATCTGGAAACGGGACGCAGATAGTGGCGCGCCCATTGAGGGGACGGTATTCCTGGTGAAAGGTGCGGACGGGCATTCTGTGGCCGAAGTGACCACCGGGCCGGACGGCTCCGCCACGGTTCCCAACCTCCTGCCCGCGGTGTATGAGGTATCCGAAAAATCGGTGCCGTCTCCCTATCTGCTGGATGCGGAGCCCCAGCTCATGACCCTCTATCCCAACCGGGACCGGGATGTGTATTTTGAAAACCACAAGGCCCCGTCCATCGAAATCATCAAGGAAAATTCCATTACCCATGAGCCGCTGGCCAACGTGCGCTTCCAGGTGTGGTATGCCAGCAACGATACGGAGACCGGCGAATACAACGACCTGGGCATCTTCACGACGGACGAGAACGGCCGCATCGAACTGACCGGCCCGGCCAACGGCCTGCGGGACGGCTGGTTCCGGGTAAAGGAGCTGGAGCCGCCCGCCGGATTCTCCATCAAGGACAGCGACACCCAGGAGGCGTTCGTCCCTGCGGGAAAGGGGCACACCTTCCGCTTTGAGAACACCCCGCTGTCCGCCTTGGTGGTCTACAAGCGGGACAGTGTGACCGGCGATGCGATTCCCGGCTGCCTGTTCCAACTGCGTTATCTGGGCGGCGAGACCAGCGGCTCCGGCGGCACGGTCATTGGGACCTATCAGACTTCCCAGAACGGTTCCTTCACGGTCACTGGGCTGAAAGTCGGCTACTACATCTGTGAGGAGCTGGAGAGCGACAGCGGCCATGTCATCGACAGTGCCCCCCAGTCCTTCTATATCTCCGGCAAGGACCAGGACATTGTGACCCTCTATTTCTCCAACGCTCCCAAGGGGGCCGTTCTGGTCAAGAAGGTATCGGCGGCAGACAACTCCCCGCTCTCCGATGTGGAGTTCTTGGTGACAAAATCGGACGGCTCCGTAGTAGGCGACGCCAACGGCAAATTTGTGACGGATTCCACTGGGACCTTCCTAGTGGAAGGGGTGGAGCCTGGGACCACGCTGGTCATCAAGGAGATCCGCGCTAAGGACGGCTATCTGCTGGACGATACACCTCAGACTGTTCAGGTCAAGGAGGGCCAGACCGTCACCGTGGAGTTCCGCAACCAGCCTATGGGAAATCTCATCATCCACAAGCTGTCCAGTAAGGACAAGACCCCGCTGGAGGGGGTGCAGTTCAAGATCACCTATGCGGACGGCTCCTACCTCCCAGACGAAGGCGGAAAGCTGTCCTCCAACGGCCTGTACTGGACCAATGCGGAGGGTCAGATCATCCTCTCCGGCATCACCGGCACAGTGGTCGTGACCGAAGTGGAGAGCATCCCCGGATATACTATCGACCCGGACACACAGAGTCAGACCGTGGTAGTTGACCCGGATGATACGCAGGAACTCTATTTTTACAATGCGCCGGTGGGCGGCGTGGAACTCACCAAGGTCAACGAGGCGGACAAAACAGAGCGCATCCCCAATACCACCTTCGAGATTCGTCGGGTATCGGATGATGTCTTGGTGGACACCGTGACCACCGGGAAGGACGGCAGGGCGTACCTGTCCCTGGAGAGCGGCGACTACTATGCCGTGGAGACCGAGGCTGCGGATGGATTCAAGCTGGACGATACGCCCATCTATTTTACCGTCAAGGATGGAGAGACCACCCGCAAGACCGTGACCAACAAGGCGTTCTCCGGCATCCACATCCATAAGGTGGACCCGGATGGCCGCGGAATCCCCGGTGTGACCTTCCTGCTCTATGACAGCGGCAAAAACCCCATCGGCCAGTACACCAGCGACAACAGAGGATATGTCTACATCGACGACCTCACAGAGAGCGGCCGCTACTACCTGCGAGAACTGGAGAACGAGGGGTATGTGCCGGACACAGAGCTGAAAACAGTCTACGTCAAGAGCGGCAGGACCACCGAGATCACCTGGGAGAACATCCCCATCACGGGACAGATCCAGATCATCAAGAAATCCGCCGACTACAACCCGACCAACGGTTTGCCCGCAGGCACGCTCCTGGAGGGGGCCGTGTTCGAGATTTATGACAAGGCCGGAAATGTAGTGGACACCATTCGGAGCGACAGCCGGGGCCGTGCGGTTTCCAAACAGCTTCCCTTGTCCCGCTACACTATCCGGGAGGTCAAGGCCCCAGACCACTACGGCGTCAATGAGACGGAACTCACCGCCTACCTGGAGCATGAGGGGCAGATCGTCCGCTTCGAGGTGACGAACAAGAGCCTGACCACCGGCGTGGCCATCTCTAAGGCAGGTCCCAAGGAGGTGGTGAGCGGCCAGCCGGTCCGCTACACCTTCTCCGGCATTGCCAATACCTCCAATGTCCGGCTGGACAGTTTCTATTGGAGGGACACCCTGCCCGCCGCCGTGACGCTGGACCACATTATCACCGGAAGCTACAACTCCCCCGGTGTGTATAAGGTCGTCTACAAGGTGAACAACACCGGCAGCTACCGCACACTGGCGGATAACCTGAGCACCAGCCAGACCTACACCCTGGCCGCATCCCCCGCGGCCCTGGGCCTTGCCGCCAATGAGCGTGTGACCGAGATCATGTTCGTGTTTGGGCAGGTGCCGGCTGGTTTCGCCCAGGTGGAGGCCCCGGTCCTCTATTGTACCGCAGTCAATGGCCTGGCCGCAGGCAGTTCCTTTGTCAATGTGGCCGACGTGGGCGGCGTCTATAACGGCCAGTGGGTACAGGCCGTGACCCGCTGGGTAACCACGGTCTATGGCAAGCCCACCCCGCTCCCCCGCACTGGCTATTGATCCACACTTTGGGCGTCCATTCTTCGGGATGGACGCCCTTCCCTTATACCTTAAAATATAACATCTTATAGTAAAAAGTAAAGGAGAACTGAACTATGCTGAAGATCACTGCAATCGGTAACCTGACCAACGACGTGGAACTGAAGGTAAACGAGACCACCGGAAAGCCCTACGCCATCCTGCGTATCGCCTCGGACCGCCGCTACCGGGACCGGGACGGCAACCGGCTCACCGACTTTATCTCCATCAAGGTACGCGGCCCTCTGGCGGAGCGCTGTGCGGAGTTCGCCTGGAAGGGCTGCAAGCTGGCCGCGGTAGGCGACTTTGAGACTATCTGCTTCGCGGATGACCCCGACCGCCAGCCCGGCTTCCTGATCAAAGCCACCGAGGTGGAATTTCTCTCCCCCAGACGGGTGGAGGAGGCCGCCATGGCCGCCGAGGAGCCGGACAGCGCTGACGCCGCCTAATGAAGAACACAGGCATCGTGTACCACAGCACGGAGCGCACGCCCACCGTGCTGGCGGAGCTGGCCGGACTGCTCCCCCCTCTGAGCGGGGAGCAGCTGGCCGCCCTGGAGGCGGACCTGCTGCAGAATGGTTGCTACTCGCCGGTCATCGTCAATGAGGAGCTGGTCATTGTGGATGGGCATAACCGCCAGAGCCTGTGTGAGAAACACGGCATCCCCTACAACATGGCGGTGTTCGCCTTTGACGATCTGCTGGAGGCCAAGCAGTGGGCGCTGGATACCCAGAAGGGCCGCCGCAACCTGGACAAGTGGGAGTTGGGCAAGATCGCTCTGAAGCTGAAGCCGGACATTGAGGCCAGGGCAAAGGCCAATATGTCTGCTGGCGGTGGCGACCAGAAAAGTGAACACGCAAGATCGGGTTCGGCAACATTGCCGAACCCGATCTCCACAGTGGACACCCGCAAGGAGCTGGCTGACACGGTGGGGCTTGGGGAGCGCACCATGGGCAAGGTGATGCAGATCGACGAGCACGCCCCCGCAGCGGTCAAAGAGGCGCTGGACAAGAAGGAGCTGTCCATCCACCAGGGCTACCAGATCACCAAGCAGGTGGAGAACCTGCCGGAGGAGCAGCGGGAGCAGGCGGCCCTGGAGGCGGTGGAGCTGGCCAAGGCGAAAAAGGAGATCCAGGAAAAGGACGCGGAGATTGACCGCGAGGGGAAGATCGCCGGAGTCTTCTGCAAGGCGTATGAAAAGGCGGTCC
>NZ_JH417853.1:5764-47582 GCF_000239295.1 Flavonifractor plautii ATCC 29863 | reverse complement strand
TCAGATGTCCAATATGTATTGTAGTCCTACACTTTCCCGCCCCTGATTTCCCGGTTTCCGCATGGACTTTTTTCGCTATCTATGGTAAAATGGCATGAAATTATGGACAGAATTCCAATCGGAGGCAATGTATTTTGAGGACTGATGTTTTGGGCGTCGGCTTCGACGACCTGACGCTGGAGGAGGCTGCGGCGGCCGGCGCAGCCCTGGTGGAGGCCGGGGGCTTCCACTACGCGGTCACCCCCAACCCGGAGTTTCTGCTGGCCGCCAAGCACAATCCGGCCTTCCGGCAGGCCTTGCTGGGGGCCGATCTGGTGCTGGCCGACGGCGTGGGGGTGGTCTACTCCGCGAAAATCCTGGGCCGCCCGCTGAAGGGCAAGGTACCGGGCATCGACTTTGCCCAGCGGCTGCTGGCGTGGATGGCCCGTCACGGCAAGCGGCTCTTCCTGCTGGGGGCCAAGCCCGGCGTGGCGGAGCTGGCCGCCGCCAACCTGAAGGACGCCCACCCCGGCCTCATCGTCTGCGGCACCCATGACGGGTATTTCCGGGAGGACGGCCCGGTGGTGGAGGAGATCAGGGCCGCCGCCGCCGACGTGGTGTTCGTCTGCCTGGGGGCCCCCAAGCAGGAGCTGTGGATGGTGGAGCACGGCCCCGCCACCGGCGCCCACCTGATGGTGGGCCTGGGCGGCTCCCTGGACGTGTTCGCCGGCGTGGTGGAGCGGGCCCCGGAGGGCTTTCAGAGGTTGGGGCTGGAGTGGCTCTACCGCCTGGCCAAGGAACCGAAGCGCATCGGACGCATGGCCAAGCTGCCTCTGGTGCTGGTCCAGGCGGCGGGCGCCCGGCTGCGGGGGAAGTGAGCATGCAGGGAAAGCTGATTGTGTTTGAGGGCACCGACGGGTCGGGCAAGTCCACCCAGTTCCGCATGCTCTGTGAGCGGATGGAGCGGGAGGGACGCCCCTTCCGGCGGCTGATCTTCCCCCAGTACCAGGAGCCCTCCTCCGCCCTCTTGAAAATGTATCTGAACGGGGAGTTCGGTTCCCACCCCTCCGACGTGAATCCCTACGCGGCCTCCACCTTTTACGCGGTGGACCGCTATGCCTCATGGAAAAAGGTGTGGGGGGACTACTACCGGGGCGGCGGGCTGGTGCTCTCCGACCGGTACACCACCTCCAACGCCGTCCACCAGGCCAGCAAGCTGCCCGAGGCGGAGTGGGAGGGCTTTTTCCGCTGGCTGTTTGACTTCGAGTGCGGCAAGCTGGGCCTGCCCCTCCCCGATCTGGTGGTCTATCTGGACATGCCCACGGAGCAGGCGGTGCGCCTCCTCCGCAGCCGGGAGGCGTCCACCCATACCAAGGGTGACATCCACGAGGTGGACACCGGCTATCTCGCCCTGTGCCGCAAAACCGCCCTCCGGGCGGCGGACTGTCTGGGCTGGGTCAAAATCCCCTGTGTAGACGGGGCGGGTGCGCTCCGCTCCACAGAGGACATTCACCGTGACATCTGGGCGGTGGCCGCCCGTATTTTAGGATAGAAGAACAGAAAAGAAAGGTGCTGTTTCACATGGTAGCGATTCTGTTGGGAACCGGATTTGAGGAGAGCGAGGCCCTGGTGCCCGCCGATCTGCTGCGCCGGGCGGGCGTTGAGGTCCGACTGGTGGGCGTGGACGGCCCCGCCGTCACCAGCGCCCACGGCGTCACTGTCACCGCCGACCTGACGCTGGCCGAGCTGGACCGGGAGGCGGTGGACATGCTGGTGCTCCCCGGCGGTCTGGGGGGCGTGGAGGTGCTCCAGGGCGACCGCCACGTACAGGCCCTGATCCAGCACTGCTACGACGAGGGCCGGTGGCTGGCCGCCATCTGCGCCGCCCCCACCATTCTGGCCAACCTGGGCTTTCTGGACCGGCGCAGGGCGGTGTGCTACCCCGGCATGGAGGAGCTGATGGGCTCCGCCGTGGTGCAGAAGGGCGCTCCCGTGGTGGCGGACGGCCACATCATCACCGGCGAGGCCGCCGGCTCCTCCTTCCCCTTCGGCCTGAAGCTGGTGGAGGTGCTCAAGGGGGCGGAGGCCGCCCGGCAGGTCTGCCATGCCGTCCACTACCACGGCTGAGAAGGCGGAGCTGCGCCGCCGGGCCCGCCAATATCTGAGCGGGCTCTCTCCCCAGGCCCGGCGGACGAGCGATGACGCCCTGTTCGCCCGCTTTCTGGCCCTGCCCCAGGTGGAGGCGGCGGATACCCTGCTGCTCTACCACGGCATGGGGGGCGAGCCCGACACCGCCCGCCTCCTCCCCGCCCTCTGGGCGCGGGGCAAGGCGGTCTGCCTGCCCCGCTGTCTGCCGGGCCATGGCATGGAGGCCCGGCTTGTCCGGCCGGACAGTGCGCTGATCCCCCACCCCTATGGGATGCTGGAGCCGGGGGAGGACTGCCCCCTGGTGGGCAAGGACGCCATCGGCCTTGTGCTGGTGCCCGGTCTGGCCTTCGACCCCTCCGGCGGCCGTCTGGGCCAGGGGGGCGGCTTTTATGACCGCTGGCTGGCGGATTACGCCGGCTGTACCGCCGCCCTGTGCCGGACGGCGCTGCTGCTGCCCCAAGTCCCCCGCGCCCCCCATGACCGGGGGGTGGAGCTGGTGCTCACCGAGCACGGCCTGTACCGGGCGGATGCGCAGAGGAGCGGGGCCCAAAGGCCCCGCTCCTCGCCGGACGGTACGTAAACGGCTCAGCAGCAGCCGTCGTTGCACCCGCAGTTGTTGTTGCAGCCACAGTTGCAGCCGCAGCCACTGCCGCCCCAGCTTCCGCCGCAGCAGCAGCAAAGGATGATGATAATCAGGATGATCCACAGGCAGCCGCAGCCGTTGCCGCCGCCCCAACCATTGTTACCACAGCACATTCTTGATTCACCTCACTTGTTTTATCTGGCTCATACTATGTGGGGGGCGGCAAAGTGGTTCCCGGCGGGTCATCTGTTTTTTCGTTAGGAGTTGAACCTATGTCTCAGGAAGAATACCGGAATGAGGGCCGCCGACCGGCCCAGTCGAGGAGCGGCCACGGCGGCAGGCGGGTTTCCCCCTCCCACCCGGAGGGAGAACGCCGCTCCGCCCCCCGCCGCCGGAAAAAGCGTCTCGGCGGCTGGGGTGTGCTGCTCTATGTCATTTTTGTGCTTGGCATCTCCGCCCTCCTGGCCGGCGTGGGCTGGATCTGGGCCAACGATGTGCTGGCCCTCAACAAGCCCGCCCTTACCGCCGTGGTGGAGATCGACGAGGGGGACACGGTGGGCCAGGTGGCCGACAAGCTGGAGGAGCAGGGCCTCATCGAGTACAAGATGGTGTTTAAGCTCTTCTGTTCCCTGACCCACACCTCCGGCAAGGCCGGAGAGGAGGGGGCCAAGATCACCCCGGGCACCTATGAGCTGAACACCGACATGGACTACCGGGCCCTCATCTCCAGCATGGGCTCCTCCTCCGCCAACCGCATGACCACCACCGTCACCATACCCGAGGGCATGACAGAGGCCCAGATCTTCTCCCTTCTGGAGGAGAAGGGGGTGTCCACGGTGGAGCAGTTGGAGGAGGCCGCTGCCAATTACGACTTCAAGTTCTCCTTCCTCAAGGGCGTGGTGCCCCTGGGCGATCCCAAGCGGCTGGAGGGCTACCTGTTCCCCGACACCTACGAGTTCTATATGGGCGAGGAACCGGTGAGCGTGCTCAACAAGATGATCCTCCGCTTTGACGAGATCTTCACCGACGAGATGCGCCAGGAGGTACAGAACGACGGCCGCACCATCCAGGACGTGGTGACCGTGGCCTCCATGATCGAGAAGGAGACCGACGGCTCCGACCAGGCCAAGATTGCCTCGGTCATCTACAACCGCCTGGACAACCCCACCAGCGAGACGGCGGGCTATCTGAACATCGACGCCACCATCCTCTACGCCACCGGCGGCACCGAGGTGGACCTCAACGCCGACACCCCCTACAACACCCGGACCCACAAGGGCCTCACCCCCACGGCTATCGCCAGCCCCGGTGTAGATGCGCTGAAGGCCGCGGTGTACCCCGACTCCACCAGGTACTACTTCTATGCCCTGGGGGACGACGGAAAGCACCACTTCTTCGCCACCTACCGGGAACAGCAGAACTTTATCGCCTCACAGGAGCGGTATCAAAATGGCTGAGAAAACAATCGAACTGCTCTCCCCTGCCGGGGACATGGAGCGCCTGCGCATGTCCCTGGCCTACGGGGCCGACGCCGTCTATCTGGCGGGCCCCGATTTCGGCATGCGCTCCTTTGCGGGCAATTTCACCCCTGAGGAGCTCAGGCAGGCCGTGGAGCTGTGCCACAGCCGGGGAGTGGCCGTCCACGTCACCTGCAACACCATGCCCCGCAACGACGAGGCAGCCCGCCTGCCGGAGTGGCTGGAGTTCCTCCAGGCGGCCGGGGTGGACGCCGCCATCCTGGCCGACGTGGGGGTGCTCTCCCTGCTGAAAAAGCACGCCCCCGGCGTGAAGGCCCACATCTCCACCCAGGCCAGCGTCTCCAACTACCAGGCGGCGGCCGCCTGGTATGAGCTGGGGGCCAGCCGGGTGATCCTGGCCCGGGAGCTGTCCCTGGACGAGATCCGGGAGATCCGGGCCAAGGCCCCCCCGGCGCTGGAGCTGGAGGCCTTCGTCCACGGGGCCATGTGCGTCAGCTACTCGGGCCGCTGCCTGCTGTCCAACTACATGACGGGGCGGGACGCCAACCGGGGCGCCTGCGCCCAGCCCTGCCGCTACCAGTACGCCTTGGTGGAGGAGAAGCGCCCCGGCGAGTATTTCCCCATCGGGGAGGACGCGGGCGGGGCCTTCATCCTCAACTCCAGGGACATGTGCATGATCGACCACGTGCCCGAGCTGATGGACGCCGGACTGGATTCCCTGAAAATCGAGGGCCGGGCCAAGAGCGCCTACTACGCCGCCATTGTCACCGCCGCCTACCGCCACGCCATCGACGCCGCCCGGGCCGGGGAGCCGCTGGACCCGGTGTGGCGGGCCGAGGTGGACAAGGTGAGCCACCGCCCCTACTCCACCGGCTTCTACTACGGCGAACCGGGGCAGCACACCGCTCACGCCCGCTACCTGCGGGACTGGCAGGTGGTGGGAGTGGTCACCTCCTGCGCCCCCGACGGCGCCGCCCTGTGTGAGCTGCGCAACAAGTTCGCCGCGGGAGACGAACTGGAGCTGGTGGGTCCCGGCGTGCGCCCCGTCTCCTTCCGGGTGGAGGGCCTGACCGACGGGGACGGCCTGCCCATCCCGGAGGCCCGGAAGCCCCAGATGCCCTTCCGTCTGAGGCTCCCTGTCCAGGCCCCGCCCCTGTCCCTCCTGCGGCGGAAGGCGGTGGGCCTGTGAGCGCGCTGTCCCGACGCCGCTGGGACTACGATCTGCTGCGGGTAGCCTCCATGGTGGGGGTGGTCTACCTCCACACCGCGGCGGGCGCCCTGCGCCAGCTTGGCACCCCCCTGTGGCACTTCTCCAACCTGCTCTCCTCCCTGGCCACGGCGGCGGTGCCCCTGTTCTTCATGCTCTCCGGTGCGCTGCTCCTGTCCCACCCCCGGACGGCGGAGCTGGGCACCCTGTTTCGCCGCCGCCTGCCCAAGGTGCTGATCCCTCTGCTGGCCTGGTCGGGCGTTGTCATCGCCCTGGCCGGCGTGCTCTCCGGCCCCCAGGCCGCCCTGGACAAGCTCATTCCCCTGCTCAATACGCCGGTGATGGTGCCCTACTGGTTCTTGTACGCCCTGGTGCCCATCTATCTGGTCTCTCCGCTGCTCAAAAAGATGACCGATGGGCTGAGCGAGGCCCACTGGAACTACCTGGTGGGCCTGTGGCTGATTGCCACCATCGGCATGGACACCCTCTGCGATCTGGCCCCCGCCGGCCCCTGGCAGAGCGCCCTCACCGTCCACTGGACGCTGAATCTGGACTTTGTGGGCGGCTATCTGGGCTACTTCCTTCTGGGCGCCCGGCTGGCCCGGCTGCAAAAGCTCCCCCGCCGGGGGGCGCTGTGGGGCGTGACGGCGGCCAGCTTTGCCGTCATCGCCGCCGGCACCTTCTGGCTCACCAGCCGCACCGGCGTCTACGACGAGCGCATCAAGAGCTATCTGCATCTCTTTACCGCCGTGCTGGCTGCGGCCCTGTTCCTGCTGGCGCGCTCCTATGGGGAGGGCCGGAGCAGCGGGCGGGCCCTCACCGCCCTGTCCGGGCTGTCCTTCGGCGTCTACCTGGTACACCCCATGGCCATCCAGTTCTGGCAGAAGGCGTGGACAGCCTGGATCACCCCCGCGGTGGACACCATCCCCCTCCAGCTCGGCTACTATCTGGCCATCCTGCTCAGCTGCCTGGCGGGCGTGGCCCTGCTCATGTCCGTCAAGCCCCTGTGCTGGCTCTTTACCGGCCAGAGCTTTTCCTCTGCCTGCCGGGAGTGCAACCTGTTCGCCCTGTTCCGGCGGAACCCTTCCAAGCAAACCCCGGCGTCCTAATCATGCACAGCAGGGCGGCCCATGAGGCCGCCCTGCTTCTCAATTTATTTTTATTGTTTTTCATTAAATTTATGTTGACATACAGTTTATTGTGGCGTATACTGGCCGCAAGAGGTGATGCTGTCTGAAACCAAGAGGAACCGTCCCCGGCCGCTTCGGCGGATTCGCCGCCGGACATTTTATCCTCTCCCTTTTGGGCTGGATGGGATGGCTGGGGCTGGCCGGCCTGCCCGACTGCGCGCACGGCCGCGCCCTCTTTTCCTGGTATGTCCTCCTGCTGATGGCCCTCTATGTGCCCGCAGGCTGGGTGGTCTCCCGCCTGCGGGGCTGGCCCCGCCCAGACCGGAAAACCACCTGCAGGGCCGTGCTCTATCCCGCCCTGTGCGCCTGGGGCTGGGCCTTCGGGGGCCTTGGCCTCCTGCTGCTCTTCTCGGGGCGGGAGGCGCTGTTCCCCCTCGCCTTCACGGGCTTTGCCCTTCTGGCCTTCTCCTTTCTGCTGGCCAGCCCTTCCGCCCTGTTCATGCTCCTCACCCTGGATCTGCTCTCAGGCTCCCTGAGGGACGCCGGGGTAAACGCCTTTTTCCAGTCCTCTGCCTGGTTCGCGGCCATGTTCCTGGCCGGCCTGCTGCCGCCCATGCTCTTCTTTTTGGGCTCGCTCCTGCCGAAAAAGCGGTTGACAACGGCGAAAAATGTGATAAAATAATTCAGCTATCACAAGAAACGCGATGACGAAGCCAAGCAGGCCACGCCGCGCCGAGCGAGAGGGGACGGTGAGAGCCCTCCGCGACACGGGTCTGCGCGCCACTTCCGAGCTGCCCGGGACGACCGGGACGCCCCATCCCCGTTACCGGATGACTGAGATGCCCCTTTCCGGGGCAAATTAGGGTGGTACCGTGGAGTGAACCTGCTCCGCCCCTAACCGGGGCGGAGCTTATTTTTTTACAGATAGGAGTTTGGTCTGTCCATGCACAAGAACTACGGCCTCAACGAGCTGCGCGAGATGTTCCTGAAATTCTTTGAGACAAAGGGGCATCTGCGCCTGCCCAGCTTCTCCCTCATCCCCCAGAACGACGCCTCCCTGCTGCTCATCAACAGTGGCATGGCGCCCATGAAGCCCTGGTTCACCGGGGAGCAGGAGCCGCCCCGCCACCGGGTGACCACCTGCCAGAAGTGCATCCGCACCGGCGATATCGAGAACATCGGCCACACCGCCCGCCACGGCACCTACTTTGAGATGCTGGGCAACTTCTCCTTCGGCGACTACTTCAAGCGGGACGCCATCCACTGGGCCTGGGAGTTTTTGACCTCCCCCGAGTGGGTGGGCCTGGAGGCCGACCGGCTCTACCCCTCCGTGTTCGCCGGCAACGAGACCACCCCCGCCGACGACGAGGCCTTCCGCATCTGGAACGAGGAGATCGGCATCCCCGCCGAGCGCATCTTCAAGTTCGGCAAGGAGGACAACTTCTGGGAGCACGGCTCCGGCCCCTGCGGCCCCTGCTCCGAGATCTACTACGACCGGGGCCCCGAGTGGGGCTGCGGCAAGCCGGGCTGCACCGTGGGCTGCGACTGCGACCGCTATATCGAGGTGTGGAACATCGTGTTCTCCCAGTTCGACAACGACGGGGAGGGCCACTACACCGAGCTCAAGCAGAAGAACATCGACACCGGCATGGGCCTGGAGCGGCTGGCCTGCGTGTGCCAGAACGTGGCCTCCCTGTTTGACGTGGACACCGTCATGAACATCACCAACAAGGTGTCCGAGATCACCCACGCCCACTACGGCGAGACCGCCGCCAAGGACGTGTCTCTGCGGGTGATCACCGACCACATCCGCTCCTCCGTGTTTATGATCTGCGACGGCGTGCTCCCCTCCAACGAAGGCCGGGGCTACGTGCTCCGCCGGCTCCTCCGCCGGGCTGCCCGCCACGGCAAGCTGCTGGGCGTCAACGAGCCCTTCCTCTACGAGGTGTGCGACACCGTTATCCATGAGAACGAGGGCCACTATCCCGAGCTGCGGGAGCGGCAGGACTATATCACCAAGGTCATCCGCACCGAGGAGGAGAACTTCGCCAAGACCATCGACAGCGGCCTGAAGATCTTTGGCGACATGCTGGCCGGGCACAAGGCCAAGGGGGAGAGCACCTTCTCCGGCGCCGACGCCTTTAAGCTGTATGACACCTACGGCTTCCCCATCGACCTGACCCTGGAGATGGTGGAGGAGCAGGGCATGAAGCTGGACGAGGCGGAGTTCCACAATCAGATGGACGAGCAGCGCCAGCGCGCCCGGAAGGCCCGGGAGGCCTTGGGCGATCTGGGCTGGGCTGGCGTGGAGTTCGGCAAGGACGTGCCCGAGACCCAGTTTGTGGGCTATGACCACACCGCCATTGACGGCGCCAAGGTGGTGGCCCTGGTGGTGGAGAACGAGCAGGCCGAGGAGCTCATGCCCGGCGTGGAGGCCATCGTGGTGCTGGACAAGACCCCCTTCTACGCCGAGATGGGCGGCCAGGTGGCCGACCACGGCGTCATCTCCGCCGACGGCGTCACCTTCCAGGTCACCGACGTGCAGAAGAACAAGGGCGGCAAGTATATGCACACCGGCAAGCTGACCCAGGGCGTGCTGAAGGTGGGCGGCACCGTCTCTGCCTCCATTGATGTCAAGCGCCGCAAAGCCGTCATGCGGGCCCACTCCGCCACCCATCTGCTGGACGCCGTGCTCCACCAGGTGCTGGGCGACCACGTGCACCAGGCCGGCTCCCTGGTGGAGCCCGACAAGCTGCGCTTCGACTTCACCCACTTCGCCGCCCTCACCGCTGAGGAGCTCTCCCAGGTGTCCGCCCTGGTCAACGAGGCGGTGCTGGAGGGCTACGAGGTGAGCACCGAGGTGCTCCCCATCGAGGAGGCCAAGCAGCGTGGTGCCATCGCCCTGTTCGGCGAGAAGTACGGCGACACCGTCCGGGTGGTGGACATGGGCCAGGGCTTCTCGGTGGAGTTCTGCGGCGGCACCCACCTGGACAACACCGCCAAGGTGGGCGTATTCCACATCGACAGCGAGTTCTCCGTGGCCTCCGGCGTCCGGCGCATCGAGGCCACCACCGGCCTTAAGTCCCTAGAGACCATGAACCGGGCCCAGTCCCTTCTCTTTGAGACCGCCGCCGTCCTCAAGGCCAAGCCCGCCGAGCTGCGCGAGAAGGCCGAGCAGAATATGGCCGAGCTGCGGGAGATGCGCCACACCGTCGAGAAGTTCCAGGCCAGGGAGGCCGCCGGCGAGACCGAGCGCTTCCTCATGGGCGGCCACGATCTGGGCGAGCTGAAGGTGCTCACCGCCACCCTGCCCAACGCCGACGCGGCCAAGCTGCGCCAGATGGGCGACATGCTGCGGGACAAGCAGCCCAATGTGGTGGCCGTCCTGTCCGCTGTCAACGACGGCAAGATCACCTTCCTGGCCGTCTGCGGCAAGGAGGCTGTGTCCAAGGGCGTCAAGGCTGGTGACATCATCAAGAATGTCACCGCCATCTGCGGCGGCAAGGGCGGCGGCAAGCCGGACAGCGCCATGGGCGGAGGAAATGACCTGCTCAAGCTGGACGACGCGCTGGCTAAAGTAGACGACCTGGTCGCCGAGAAGCTGGGGCTGTAACAAAAGCACCCGCTTCGGTAGAAGGCGCGTCGTCCAGCTCCGCCGCAGCTGCGGCGTCTCAAGCGTTTTGCCGCAGGCAAAATCTTGATGCCAGGGCGATTTATTCGCCCTGAGCAGATTATAATGCGGGGTCCCCCGCACGACATGGTCGTGTGGGGCGTGACGCGCTGGCCAAGGTAGACGACCTGGTCGCCGAGAAGCTGGAGCTGTAAGCCGCCGACGGGCGGGTGCGGGCACCCGTCCCTACGGCATGGCGCAGATGCTTGCCGCCCCACAGATAAACGTGTGCAGCAGAGGCACTTATCGCATTTGCCGCATAGAATCAAACGAACACATTTTTACCCAAAGGAGAGTTACACCTATGCTTCCCCAGGACCCTATGATTCTGCTCAGTTACCTCAATACCAAGCTGCGGGACTTTTACCCCACACTGGACGCTCTATGCGACGACCTCCAGATCGACGTGGGCGAGGTCAGCCGGCGGCTGGCCGCCATCGACTGCCGGTACAGCCCGGAGCGGAATCAATTTGTCTCCTGTTGAGCGCACGAACGGGGGCCGCGGAAGCATCCGCGGCCCCCGATTTTTTCCGCCTCAAAGGAATGACATTCCGCTTCCTGTGTGCTATACTAGAGTCAAATCCGCGGAAAAGGAGGATATAGCATGAGCGATTGTCTGTTTTGCAAAATCGCGGCGGGGGAGATCCCCTCCAACAAGGTTTACGAGGACGAGCTGGTGTACGCCTTTTACGACATCGACCCCCAGGCACCCACCCATTTCCTGGTCATCCCCAAGGCCCACATCGGCTCCTGCGGGGAGATCTCCCCGGAAAATTCCGCCGTGGTGGCCCACGCCTTTGAGGTCATCTCTCGGGTGACGAAGGAACTGGGCATCACCGATTTCCGGGTGGTCTCCAACTGCGGCGAGCAGGCCGGCCAGTCCGTGCACCACCTGCACTTCCACGTGCTGGCGGGCCGGGACATGACCTGGCCTCCCGGCTGAGTATGAAGCCGCGCACCCTGCTCCAGGGACTGGCCGGACTGGCGGCGTGGGGCTGCCTGTCCGGCCTGGCTCTGGTGCGTCTTTGGGCCGTGCTATACGGCCGCGTGCCCGGCCCGGCCATTCTGGCCGCCGCCGCGGCGCTGGCCGCCCTGGTGGTGGGAGCGGCGCGGCGGCTCCGGCTGGTCCCCCGCCTGCTGCTCCCGTTCGGCCCCACCTGGAGGACCGCCCTGCTGGCTGGGGCGGCCTTTTTCCTTGGGGCTTTGCTGGATACCAGCTACGGCCTCTTCTCCGAGGGAGATATGGCTATCGGGCGCCTCCCCTTCCGGCTGGCCTGCGCCCTGGGCAGCGGGCTGGTACTGGCGGGCGTCGTGCTGGCCCTGGCCACCGCCGCCCGGCGGTTCGGCCGCCTGGAGCTGCCCCGCGGGAGGTGGCTGCTGCTGCTGGCCCTGGCGGTGAACGTTCTCACCGCCCTCTACGCCGCGGGCTCCGCCACGGTCTACTACTGGGATAGCAACATCTATTGGAGCTCCAGCACCATGCTGGCGGGTCAGAACCTGGATCTGGCCCAGGTGCGGCTGGTGCTCCAGAGTGTCATCACCCAGGAGTACAACTACCTGCTCTCCTGGCCCATCTCCCTGGTGATGCGGGTGCTGGGTACCGGGCGGTACGTCTACCTCTTCGCCATCGCCAACCTCTACGTCCTGCCCGCCCTGGCGGGCATGGCGGCCCTGGCCCGGCGGGTACGCCGGGGCGGCCTGCTGCTGGCCTGCGCCACCCCTATGCTGCTCTACACCGGGCTGACCGGCTTTGTGGACGTGGCGGCGGCGGGGGCCGGCATCTGGGCCTTTGTGATCTACACCGATCAAGAGCGCCCTCAGTCGGCCCGCGGCATCCTCACCGGGGCCCTGCTCACCCTGGTGTTCCTGCTGCGGCGGTACTTCTTCTTCTTTACCGTGTCCTTCGGGCTGGCATCCCTGGCCGCCCTGGCGGTGCGCCGCAGTCAGTGGAAGTCCTTTGCCGCCATGGCCGCCTCCGGCGTGGTGTGCTCCCTGTTCTTCGGGCAGAGCTTCCTGGTTGAACAGGTACTGCGCTCCAACTACTTTGACACCTACTCGGCCTACGACCAGGGCCGGTGGGTGGACGCGGTGATGCTGTGCCGCTACTTCGGCTGGGTGCTCATGGCCGCCGCCCTTGTGTGCGTGGTGTGGTGCCTCCTCCGGCGGCCTGCCGCCCGGTACACGGCCCTGCTCACCCTGGCGCAGCCGGTGCTGTGCCTGCTCCTGTTCACCCGGGTGCAGTCCCACGGGCAGCAGCACCTGCTGCTCTATCTGCCCGCCCTGTGCGCCGCCCTGGCCCTGGGGCTGGAGGCCCTGCCCGCCCGCAGACCCGTCCGGGCGGGGGCCTGGGTTCTGGCCCTGTGCATGCTGGGCAGCTCCCTCCTCCCCCGGCCCCAGCCCGCCAGCCCCCAGGAGATCGGCTCCCTGGCCCCCCTGCCCACCTTCACCTACGCCCCGCCCCAGCGGAGCGATCTGGCCCAGTTGGTGGCCCTGCGGGTGTATGTGGATGGACTGTCCGCCCAGGAGCCAAAGACAGCGGCGGTGATCGCCTCCTCCTTCGTCTTCAACTCCAGCATCCTTGACAACACCCTCCGTTCGGCGGGCATTCCCCAGCCGGAGGGCCCCAAAACCGCCGTCGCCACCTTCGCCTCGGTGGACAAGCGGGACGGCTTCTCCTGGGCCGCCCTGGAGTGCGACTACCTCATCGTGGCCGACCCCATTCAGTACCACCTGGGGGAGCAAAACCAGCACCTGGTCACCGTCCTGGCCCAGCCGGTGCTGGAGGGCACCGGCATCGGCACCGCCTACCGGCGGCTGGACGTTTCCTTCCCCCTCCAGGACGGGGTGACGGTGTACGTCTACGAGCGGACGCGGGACATCGCGCCGGAGGAGTACCAGGCCATTTCGGCGGAGCTGACCGCCCTCTACCCGGAGTACGCGGCCCAGTACCATTCGCCGGTATAGCAAAAAACGCGGGTGGGCACGGCAAACTGCCGCGCCCACCCGTGCTTTGTCATGCAAGATATTCCAGCAGCACATAGACCCGCTCCCGGGTCAGCTCCGCCGCCCGCTGGGCCTGGAGCATAATCGCCAGAGAGCCGCCGCCCGCCTCCTCGCCCGTCCGGGCGAGCTGCTCCTCCTTCCAGGCGATCCACTCCAGCTCCTCCGCCGTCAGGGCCTCCATGTCCGCCTGAGGCAGCATCTGCCGCAAGACGGCCCATACCTCGTTGAGCTGGATGTCCCACAGGTCGAACATCTGCGCCGATAACTCGTTGAGCTCCCCCTGGCTCAGGGAGGTGTCCTCCAGGATCTTCGTTTCGTATTCCGCCGCCGTCTCCTCCGCCCACTCCACGTCGGTTCGGACGCGCTCCACCCAGTCATAGCTCTCAAAGCCCTGCTGGTGCGCCTCGTTATTCAAGGCGTAGAAGGGCAACTTATCCCTGGTGTTCTCGTAGTACCCCACCCAGCCCCGGAACTCCTGGGGCAGCTCGCCCAGGGGCGCGCCGGGCAGATAGACCAGAATCTCCTCCGCATCCTCCAGGCCGTAGGGGGCGGTATAGTAGTACTGGATGCCATCAATCACCTCTTCGGTGCCCGCCTCTTTCTCATAGCTGATCTCAGCGATGCCCATGGAGTAGGTGTAGTCGTTCACCTGCACCGGCTGGGCAAACCGGCCGGTAAATTTGCAGTTCCACTGCACCGCACGGATGTCCGGCTCTCCACCCCCCATGTCGGTGTCGTGGTACTCGCCATAAAAGCTGCCGTCCGGCCTCACATACAGCACCGTGCCCCAGCTCCCCGCGCCGCTGGCAAACACAAACTCATACTGCCTCAGTTCCGCGAAGGTGAAGCCATGCTCCACGGCCGGTTGCGGAGCGCCTGTCGCCTCCGGTTGCTCCGAAGGGGTGGGCGGCGGAAGGGTCTCCCCGCAGCCCGCCAGGGTGAGGGCGATCACTCCGGCCAGAGCGAAGGCCGCTGTGTTATTTATCCGCATTTGATACACCTCATGTCGGTCAGGTGGATACAGTGTACCACTTTTGTTGACATAATTCTTCTAAAAAACGTTACAAATTCCTCTCAAATGGTTACGGCGCGGGAACGCCCCCCGAACCGAATCAGTTCGGGGGGCGTTCTCAGCCCTCTAGGGTAAACAGCTCTTCCACCGGGGTCTCCAGCAGGCGGGCCAGCTTCATACCCAAGGCCAGAGTGGGGCCGTACTTGTCGCTTTCGACGGCGTTGACGGTCTGGCGGCTCACCCCCAGCAGGGCGGCTACGTCCTCCTGCCGCAGGCCGCGGGCCTTACGCAGCTCCTTGACCTTGTTCTTTATCCGCCCAGCACCAGCAGCAGTGAAAATGTTAACAGGGCCACAGTGAGAATAACCCACAGTACAAATTCCCGCTTTACCCGGTCGTCCCCCGCTCTGGCCCGGTCGATCCACTGCACCAGGCAAAAAATCATTACCTGGGCCCCCAGCAGGAAGGCGGGCAGGGTAGTGTCCCCTCCGTGAAATGCCTCCCACACCGACCAGACCACCAGGGCCAGCACCAGGAAGAACCAGGCGGCACGGCTGGCGCGCAGGGTGATCTGCAGCTCCATCTCATCCATCTTACGGATTCCTTTCATAAATGTATACCTCCACATGTCAAATAATTTTTACATTAGGAAGCATACACCCATGGTTCAAAAATGTGAAGAAGTTTTGACTTCTCATTTGTCTACGCGTGGAATTTCAGTCTGGTCTACCTCGTCCAGATTCCCCAAATAGTGCCTGGTCTCCCGGGCAACCACCCCGCTCAGCAGCAGGACGGCGACCAGGTTGGGGATGGCCATGAGGGCGTTAAGGATATCAGCGATGGTCCACACCAGATCCAGGGCCAACACCGGGCCAACCACCACCACGGCGACGAATACCAGCTTATAGGGCAGCAGGGCCCTCTTGCCCCATAGGTACTGGGCGCACCGCTCGCCGTAGTAGGACCAGCCCAGGATGGTGGACCAGGCGAAAGTGATGATGCCCACTACCAGGATTACAGGCCCGAGTACGGGGATCTGTGCAAAGGCCAGGGTAGTGAGTTGGCCGCCGTCGGATATCTGTGCCATGTCGATGGCGGGGTTCTTCATGATGGTAGTGACCAGCACCAGACCGGTCATAAGGCACACCACCACAGTGTCCCAGAAGGTGCCGGTGGCAGATACCAGAGCCTGCCGCACCGGGTTACGGGTCTGTGCGGCGGAGGCCACCAGTGGGGCGGAGCCCATGCCCGACTCATTGGAGAACAGCCCCCGTGCCACGCCGAAGCGCATGGCTGCCATGAGCCCCTGCCCTACCAGTCCGCCCGCCGCCGCGCCGGGGGTGAAAGCCAGCCGGAGAATGGTGGACACGGCGGGGGCCAGGAAGTCCCAGTTGATCGCCAGAATGATGATACACCCCAGCACGTAGAAAGCCGCCATAAAGGGCACCAGCTTCTCGCACACGCTGGCGATGGACTGGATACCGCCGATGATGACCACGCCGGTGAGAAGGCCGCCCACGACGCCGATCGCGATGGGCGGAATACCCACGGGTATGTTGTTCTCAATGACCTCGGCGATAGCGTTGATCTGGGTACCGCAGCCGATGCCGAAGGAGGCCAGGGCAGCCAGGGCGGCGAAGAGCACCCCCAGCCACTTCAGGTTCAGTCCCCGTTCCAGGGCGTACATGGCACCGCCCTGCATCCTCCCGTCGGGGGTGCGAACCCGGTACTTTACGGCGATAAGGGACTCGGCGTACTTGGTGGCGATTCCGAACACGCCGGCAAGCCAGCACCAGAACACCGCACCAGGGCCGCCCAGGAATATGGCGGTACCCACACCGATGATGTTGCCCGTGCCGATGGTGGACGCCAGGGCGGTGGTGAGGGCCTGGAACTGGCTCACATCGCCGGGGGCGTCTTGGTCCTTGCGCACGGACAGACGGATACCGGTAAAGGTCTTGCGCTGAATGAAGCCTGTGCGCACTGTCATAAACAGATGGGTGCCCAGCAGCAGCACGATCATAGGCATGCCCCAGATGAAGTCATCCAGCCAGTTGATTCCGCTGATTATCGCTTCCATACATTCTGCCTCTCTTTCGCTCTTGTGTCAGCCCGGATGGTGCATCTCCACCGAACGGATGGCGGGCATGCCCTTCAGTGTCCGCAGGATGTCCTCGGCGGTGTACCCGGCGGGGAAGAGCACATCGCACTTCACCTCTGCCCTCCCGTCTGCCAGGCGGGTCACCCGCACCCCCTCCACGGCGGACACCCGCTCCTCCAGCAGGCGGCGCACCTCCGCCGGATCGCTCTCCGCCTCGCTCAGTTCCAGGACGACGGTGCCCGTACGCTGGGTCTTGACCAGGGGGGATGAGCGGTGGAGAATTACCTGGAAGAGGACGATCAGCACCGTGGCCACGCCGCCGGTGACGTATAGCCCAGCCCCCACGGCGATGCCCACCCCAACAGTGGCCCACAGGCCTGCGGCGGTGGTGACGCCGCTGACCGTCCGCCCGTGGGTAAAGATGACCCCCACGCCCAAAAAGCCGATGGCGGTCACCACCCCCGCCGCCACCCGCGAGGCGTCCAGAGAGATTCCCCCCAGGCCGATGACATCAAAAAAGCCGTACTTGGACACCACCATCATCAGCGCGGCGGATAGGGCCACAATGATGTGAGTGCGGATGCCCGCGCTCTTGGAGCGCCGCTCCCGCTCGAAGCCGATGGCCCCGCCGCACACCGCTGCCAGAATAATGCGCAGCAGGTACTCCAGCTCCTGGATCGAAAACCAGCTCATGCTTCAATCTCCCTTCTGCTGCGCCATCCATTTGGCCAACTGCTCGGCCAGGGCGGAGGAGCCCTTCTCCTCCCGCTGCTCCTGCTGGGCCAGGTAGCGGCGCACGTCTCCCTTGCCCGCAGACTTCTGGGCCCGCCGCTTCTTGAAGTCGGACAGCTTCTCCCGGTAGCCGCACACGCAGGCGAACAGCTGCTTCTCCCCCTCGCCCCGCAGCTCCATCCTCTTGTGGCAGTTGGGGCAGCGGGCGTTGGTGGTCTGCTTGACGCTGCGGCGGTAGCCGCACTCCCGGTCGGGGCACACCAGCATCTCCCCCCGCTTGGTCTTGACCCGCAGCAGGTACTTGCCGCAGTCGGGGCAGGGGGTGCGGGTCTGGTTGTCGTGGCGGTAGGCCGCGTCGCTGGCCTTCACCTGGGCCACCAGCCGGGCGGCAAACTGCCGCATCTCGTCCACGAAGGCCCCCTCCTGCTCCCGCCCCTGGGCGATCTCCCCCAGGCGGCGCTCCCACTGGGCGGTGAGGGTGGCACTGCGCAGCTCCTCCGGGGCTAGGCCCACCACTTGGACGCCCTTGGAGGTGGGTACCAGCTCCTTTCCCCGCCGCTCCACATAGAAGGCGGAAAACAGCTTCTCGATGATGTCCGCCCGGGTGGCGGGGGTACCCAGGCCGCCGGTCTCCTCCAAAATCCGGCCCTGCTCCCGGTCGGCCACCTGGGCGGCCGGGTGCTCCATGGCGGTGAGGAGGGTGGCCTCGGTGTACCGCTTGGGGGGCGCGGTCTTGCCCGGGTTGGCCCGGGCGGACTGGACGGTCAGGCGCTCCCCCTCCGCCAGGGTGGGGAGGCTCTGCTCCTTCTCGTCCCCCTCCTCGTCCTCCTCCTCCGGGGCAAAGGTGCGGTCGTAGGCCGCCCGCCAGCCTGGGGAGAGCACCGCCTTCCCTCTGGCGTGGAGGGTTTCCCCCTCCACCTCCAGGGTGAGGGCCACCTCCTCGTACTCGAAGGGGGGCAGCAGCACGGCCAGGAAGCGGCGGACGATCAGATCATAGATGTTGCGCTCCGGCCCGGTGAGCCGCCACAGCTCCACCGGCTCCTCGGTGGGGAGGAGGGCGTGGTGGTCGGTGACCTTGGCGGCGTTGACCAGATATTTGGTCTGGAGGGGACGGCTGCGCAGCAGCTCCGCCGCCAGGGGCTTGTAGTCCTCCACCATCACGCTGCGCAGCCGCTCCGGCAGGGTAGGAACCACGTCGTCGGGGATGTAGCGGGAGTCGGTGCGGGGGTAGGTGACCACCTTATGGATCTCATAGAGGTTCTGGAGGATGGCCAGGGTTTCCTTGGCGGAGTAGGCGTACTTCTTGTTGGCGTCCCGCTGGAGCTCGGTGAGGTCGTAGGCCGCCGGGGGCGGTGCCTGCCTGCGGGTGCGCCTGAGGCGGGTCACCACCCCCTCCTTCCCCGCCAGCCGGGCGGCCAGCTCCTCCGCCCGCTCCCGGTCAAAGAGCCGCGCCTGGCCGTTCGGATCCCGCCAGGTGGCGGTGAAGCCGGGCAGCTTTGCGGTAACCGTCCAGAACTCCTGGGGGACGAAGCGGCGGATGGCCTCCTCCCGCTCCACAATGAGGGCCAGGGTGGGGGTCTGCACCCGCCCGGCGGAGAGCTGGGCATTGTGCCTGCACGTCAGGGCCCGGGTGACGTTGAGGCCCACCAGCCAGTCGGCCTCGCTGCGGGCGCGGGCGGAGCGGAACAGGTTGTCGTACTCCGCCGCGGGCCGCAGGTGGGCGAAGCCCTCCCGGATGGCCTTGTCGGTCTGGGAGGAGATCCACAGGCGCCTGGCCGGCCCCTTCCACCCGGCCTTCTCCAGAATCCACCGGGCCACCAGCTCCCCCTCCCGGCCTGCGTCGGTGGCGATGACCAGCTCGCCCACGTCCCCCCGGCGAAGCTGGGCCTGGACGGCCCGGAACTGCCGGCCGGACTGGGGGATCACCACCGTCTTCATCCGCTCGGGCAGCATGGGCAGGGTGAGCATATCCCACTTGGCCCACGCCTTGTCGTAGTCCTCCGGGGGCGCCAGCTCCACCAGGTGCCCCAGGGCCCAGGTGACGATGTACTTCTCCCCCTCCAGATACCCCTCTCCGGACTGTTTGCAGCCCAGCACCCGGGCCAATTCCCGAGCTACCGAGGGCTTTTCCGCCAAAACCAGTGTTTTCGCCATACGATCTTCTCCTAACCGCCGAAACCCGGCGTTTTTCCGCATTTCTGCCTGGATCCGGCTCCTTGACTTTCCCCGGGGCGTATGATAGATTGGAGACGGTAAAAGGGCCTCTGTCTGGAAAGGAGTTTCTCATGAACCTCTCGTTTCCCGCCTCTTATCTACAGGCCAAGCTCAACGCGGAGCTCCCGCCTCCCCACGATATGACCCTGGACGAGCGCGCCTGCCGCCGCAAAGCCCGGGAGGCCGAATGGAACTTCCGCGTCTCCAAGGGCTACGTGAAGGACACCTTCTGGAACCATCTCCGTTTCCGTCTCACCGACCGGGACTGATCCGCCGGAAAGGAGCCTTTTATGGATTTCTTCTTCGACAATCTCGAGGGGCGGCTCAGCTCGACGCTCCCCCACTACGACCGCCCCGACGGGGACGAGCAGGATTGCCGCAAACGGGCCCGCGACGCGGAGTGGAACTTCCGCGTCTCCAAGGGCTATGTGAAGGACACCTTCTGGAACCGGCTCTGGTTCCGCCTCACCCACTGACCCTATCTGTCTGGCCGCAGGCTCCGCCTGCGGCCTTTTTGCGCCTAGAGGGCCATGCTCCAATCGCCCAGCGCGTCCAAAATGGGGATGAGCTGGCGGCACGGCTCGGTGATGGCGTACTCCACCCGGACAGGGACCTCCAGGTACTCCCGCCGGTGAACCAGTCCGTCCCCCTCCAGCTCCCGCAGGGCGTTGGCCAGCACCGTGTTGGATACCCCGTCCAGGGTCTTTTTCAGCTGGTTGTACCGGGTGGGGCCGTTGTTGTAGAGGGAGCAGAGAATCTGCATCTTCCACTTGCCGCCGATGAGGGCCATGGCCCGGTTCAGCGGGCAGGTCTCCATGCAGGGGCAGTTTTCGTGTTCCATGGGCATAAGGTCAGTTCCTCCTTACCTGGTACGGAAATTCTGCGCTCTTGCCACAGCGGGCCATAGGTGCTAATATAATACCAGGTAAAGAAAAAAAAGGAAAGTCTTTTTTAGGAGGAAGCCCCCATGCCGACCTATCTCCAGGGCCTGACCATCGGTCTGGCCTATGTCGCCCCCATCGGGATGCAGAACCTGTTCGTCATCAACTCCGCCCTGACCCAGCCCCGGCGGCGGGCCCTGCTCACCGCCCTGATCGTGATCGCCTTCGACATCAGCCTGGCGCTGGCCTGCTTCTTCGGCATCGGCGCGCTGGTGGAGCGCTTCGACTGGCTGCAGCGCCTGATTCTGATCGTGGGCGGCTGCATCGTGGTGTGGATCGGCATCGGCCTGCTGCGGGATAAGCCCACCCTGGACCGGGACGTGGACGTGAGCATCCCCCTGCCCAAGCTGGCCGCCAAGGCCTTTGTGGTCACCTGGATCAATCCCCAGGCCCTGATTGACGGCACTATGCTGTTCGGCAGCTTCCGGGCCGGCAACCCGGGCGCGGTGGCCTCCCAGCTCATGCTGGGCTCCGCCTCCGCCTCCTGCCTGTGGTTTCTGGGCATCACCATCCTGATCTCCTTCTTCTCCGCCAAGTTCAACGACAAGATCCTGCGGGTCATCAACATCGTCTGCGGACTGATCATCATCTTCTACGGAGCCAAGCTACTCCTCCAGTTCTTCCAGACCCTGCTGTAATCTACCAAAAGGCGCCCCCTCTGAGAGGGGGCGCCTTTTGGTAGATTTACTGCCGCGTCAGCAAATTGACCAGCACCTCGGTCATTTTGGTGAGGGCCTGGGCCGGGATATACTCATGCACCCCGTGGAAGTTCACCCCGCCGGTGCACAGGTTGGGGCAGGGCAGGCCCATGTAGCTCAGCCGCGCCCCGTCGGTGCCGCCCCGGATGGGCACCTCCACCGGCGTTACCCCGGCGGCCTCCATGGCGGCCCGCGCCCGGAGGATCAGGTACATGTGGGGTTCAATCTGCTCCCGCATGTTGTAGTAGGAGTCCCTGAGGACGAGCTCCACCGTGCCTGCGCCGTACTTGGCGTTGAGGTAGTCCGCCGCCCGGCCCAGGTACTCCTTGCGGGCCTCGAACCTGGCCCGGTCATGGTCGCGGAGGATGTAGTGCAGCTCCGCCTCCGTCTCGCTGCCCTTCATGTCGTGGAGGTGGTAGAAACCCTCATACCCCTCGGTGTGGGCGGGGGTCTCCGCCGGGGGCAGCATCCCCGCGAACTCCAAAGCGATCAGGATTGCGTTCTTCATCTTGTTCTTGGCCGAGCCTGGGTGGATGTTCACCCCGTGGAAGTACACGCCCGCGTTGGCCGCGTTGAAGTTCTCGTACTCCAGCTCGCCCAGCTCGCCGCCATCCACAGTGTAGGCCACCGCCGCGCCGAAGCCCTCCACGTCGAAATGGTCGGCACCCTGCCCAACCTCCTCATCCGGGGTGAAGCCCACGGCAATGCGGCCGTGGGGGAGCTCCGGGTGCTGGAGCAAGTACTCCACGGCGGACATAATCTCCGCCACACCCGCCTTGTCGTCCGCCCCCAGCAGGGTGGTGCCGTCGGTGACGATCAGCTCCTGACCCTTGTATTTGGCCAGGCTCTCAAACTCGGCGGCCCTCATGACGATGCCCTTCTCCTCGTTGAGCACCAGGTCGCCCCCCTCGTAGCGGACAACGCGGGGCTTCACCCCCGCCCCCGGCGCGTCTGGGGAGGTGTCCATGTGGGCGATAAGGCCCACGCACGGGATTCCCTCGCACCCGGCGGTGGCGGGCAGCCAGGCGTACACATAGCCGTACTCGTCCATGTGGGCGTTGTGCAGCCCCATCTGGGCCAGCTCCTCGGCCAGGGCTGCGCCCAGCACCTTCTGCTTGGCGGTGGAGGGGATGGCGTCGCTGTGCTCGTCGGACTGGGTATCATATGTCACGTAGCGCAAAAAGCGGTCAATGGCGGTCATAATGCTCTTCCTTTCTATTGACGGGCGCCGGGCCTTAGGCTAGACTGATATTGTTGCTATTCTATCACAAAAGGAGCCGGGTTTCCATGGTGATCAAACAAGAATTTACCTTTCCCTCCAGCGATGGGGTCCACACAGTTGCCGCCGCCTGGTGGCGGCCGGAGGGGCCGCCCCGGGGGGTGGTGCAGCTGGTCCACGGCATCTCGGAACACATCGGCCGGTATGACTCCTTCGCCCGCTTCCTGGCGGAGCACGGCTTCGCCGTCGTGGGCCACGACCACCTGGGCCACGGCCGCACGGCGCGGAACCCCTTGGAGTTCGGCTGGTTCGCCGACCGGGACGGCTGGAAGCACGTGGTGAAGGACGTCCGCGCCCTGCGGGAGCGGGTTGGGGCGGAGTACCCCGGTCTGCCCTGCTTCCTGCTGGGCCACTCCATGGGCTCCTTTGTGGTGCGGGGCTACCTTATGTTCTGGCCGGGCACGGTGGACGGGGCCATCCTCTCCGGCACCGGGCAGGAGCCCCCTGCCACTGTAGCCGCGGGGCGGGCGCTGTCCGCCCTGCTCATCCGCCTCAAGGGGCCCAGGGCCCACAGCGCCCTGCTGGACGCCCTCTCTGTGGGGCGGTACAACGGCCAGTTTAAGCCCGTCCGCACCTCGGCGGACTGGATCTCCCGGGACACGGTGGTGGTGGACGCCTACCGGGCCGATCCCCTGTGCCGCTTCCTTCCCACCGTGGGCATGTACCACGACATGATGGTGGGCCTCCAGCTCCTGGCCAAGCCAGCCAATCTGGCCCGCATGGACCCGGACACGCCGGTGTACTTCTTCGCCGGGGACCGGGACCCGGTGGGGGCCAACGGCGCGGGGGTCAAAAAGGTGGCCGGCTGGTTTCGGGATGCCGGGGTAAAGGATCTCACCGTCCGGCTCTACCCGGAGGGGCGGCACGAGATGCTCAACGAGGCCAACCGGGACGAGGTGTACCGGGACGTGCTCTCCTGGCTGGAGCGCCGCCTGCCCGCCTAGGGTCTCAGCCCAGCCGGGCCGCCCACTCGGCCTCTCGGAAGCCCACCAGCACGAAGTCCTCCCCTACCAGAATGGGGCGTTTGACCAGCATACCGTCGGTGGCCAGCAGGGCGAACTGCTCATCCTCGCTCATGCCGGGCAGCTTGTCCTTCAGGGCCAGGGCCTTGTACTGCAGGCCGCTGGTGTTGAAAAAACGCTTGAGGGGCAGGCCGCTGAGGGCGTGCCAGCGGCGCAGCTCCGCCTCGGTGGGGTTCTGGGTCTTGATGTCCCGCACCTCAGCGGGCAGGCCCCTGGCCTCCAGCCACGCCTTGGCCTTCTGGCAGGTGGTGCACTTGGGGTAACAGACAAACAGCATGGGAATCCTCCTTTCGGTATTCAGCTCTATGGTATCACAGCTTTCTCCCCTTGAAAAGGGGGAAAAGCGGCCTGGGCCACATGGCCCGGGCCGCTTTTGTAATAAATGTTTACTTGCCCCGGTTAAAAATCTTGAAGATGTCCTCGAAGGGATCCTCCTCCGCAGGGGCGGCGGGGGCCGCCGGAGCCTGAGGCTGGGCCTCGGCCTTCTTCTCCGCAGCGGCGCTGAAGGGCTTGTTGGGCATAGCTCCCTCCACCTCCTCAAAGCCGGTGGCGATGACGGTGACGCGGATCTCATCCTCCAGAGTGTCGTCGAAAGCGGCGCCGAAGATAATAAGCGCGTCGGGGTGGGCGGCCTGCTGCACCAGGTTGGCCGCGATCTCCACTTCCTCCAGACCGATGTCCATGGAGCCGGTGACGTTGACCAGCACGCCCTTGGCGCCGTTGATGGAGGTCTCCAGCAGGGGGCTGGAGATGGCCATCTTGGCGGCATCCTCGGCCTTGTTCTTGCCGCCGGCGCGGCCAACGCCCATGTGGGCCATGCCTGCGTTCTGCATGACGGCGGTGACGTCTGCAAAGTCCAGATTGATGAAGCCGGTATTCTTGATCAGATCGGAGATAGACTGCACCGCCTGGCGGAGCACGTCGTCGGCGATCTCGAAGGCATTGGCAAAGGTGATCTTCTGATCGGTGGCAAACTTCAGCCGCTCATTGGGGATGATCACCAGGGAGTCCACCCGGGTTCGGAGTTCCTCGATGCCCTTCTCGGCCTGCATCATACGGCGGCGTCCCTCGAAGTTAAAGGGCTTGGTGACCACGCCAACGGTGAGGATGCCCATCTCCTTGGCGATGTCGGCCACGATGGGGGCCGCGCCGGTACCGGTGCCGCCGCCCATACCGGCGGTGATGAACACCATGTCCGCGTCCTCCAGGGCCTTGGACACAGCGGAACGGCTCTCCTCAGCGGACTTGCGCCCCACTTCGGGGTCGCTGCCCGCGCCCTGCCCGCCGGTGAGCTTCTCACCGATCTGAATCTTAAACGTCGCGCTGGAAATGGCAAGCGCCTGCTTGTCCGTGTTGACCGCGATAAAATCCACACCCTTGGTGCCGGATTTCACCATCCGGTTGACTACGTTGTTGCCGCCGCCGCCGACGCCGATGACCTTGATGGTAACGACATTATCGGGACCGGTATCCAGTCCAAACGCCATAACTGCTCCTCCTATGTGAACCGAATTCGTTGTAACTGCGCGGGTAAGGCCGAAAAAGGACTTATTTTGTGCCGTCCTCCCCGTCTCTAACTATATCTTGACTTATTTTAGCTCTCTTTTGCTTGGAGGTCAATAGCTCCCGCCGGATTTCCGCAAAGTTTTGGAACATCCGGGTGCCGAACACCAGCACGGCGGCCAGGTAGAGGGGCAGTCCCAGCTTCTGGCCCAGCCAGGTGAGGAACACCGCGATAGCCGCGTTTCCGATGGTGCCGGAGAGGAACACCCCCAGTTTGAACTCCCCCTTAACCCGGGCCCGGAAGCCGCCCAAAGCGGAGTCCAGGGCGGCCAGCAGCCCTGCGGCCACATAGAGGGACCACTGGGCTGGGATGGTCCAGGGGAAAAAGGCGCCGATGAGCAGGCCGGCCACCAGTCCAATCAGTTCCAGCATCAGCCCACCGCCTCCTCTCCGCCCTCATCCGCCGGGATGGGCCTGGCGTACTGGTACTCCACGGTGCCGTTGTATTTCGGAATGAGCAGTTGGTCGCTGGCAGTGACCTTCACGGTGATGCCCCACTGGCTGAGCACGTCCACCACGCCGTTGCGCATGGTCAGCGCACTGTAGAGGGTGTCCGGATCGCCGATGGCAAAGACCACGTAGGGCGCGGCGTACCGCCGCCCGTTCACCGTTACCACCGCGCCAGTGCAGCGCACCTCGCTGGTGGCCAGAATACGCTCTCCGTTGAGGGAGATGGCCTCCGCCCCGGCGGAACGCAGCTCATTGATGACGGAGAGCAGGTCGTTGTCGTGGATGAGGTAGTCGGCCTCGTTTCCGGTAACGTTAGCCTGACTGGAGTCCTCCAGGATGATGGTGACGCCGGGGCCCTCCACATCGGTGAGTCCGGCGGTGATCTCCAGTTGCTCCAGCTCGGCCTTGAGGGCCTGGCTGCCCGCCTCGCCGGAGGCGGCCTGCTCCCGGTAGAGCTCCAGCTCACCCTGGAGCTGCTTCACCTGGTCAGCCAGGCCGTCCTTCTGATCCACCACCTCGTTGTAGAGGTTCTGAAGGGTTTCCAGGCGGCTAGCGTTGGTGGCGTCAGCCGCTCCCGCCAGCTTGACGCTGCGCAGTTGGGCCGCCAGCAGGAAGCCCACCACCACGCATACCACCATGACGGCCAGCTCCCCCTTATTCTGCATCTGTCTTCTCATTGGCATCGTTCTCTCCTTGTGTTCCGGCCTCCGCCGCGGGCGGCGGGCTGAGCTCCGGCGCAGCGGATGCCTCCGGCAGCCACCGCTTCGGCAGCAGATGTCCCTCCTGGTTGTCGTAGGTCAAGTCCAACGTGCCGGTTCGCGGGATTCCCTTCTCATCCATGGTCCAGAGGGTCTGCTGTAGATAATAGGTCTTCTGCGTAAAATCTCCGTTCATTGGGAACAGAACGGTCAGGTTCGCCCCATAGCCGAAGCGGATTTCATTGTTGGAGGTGAGATCCAGGAAGCTGGTGAGGCTGCCCGTCATCTGCCGGGCCTGTATGGCCGCCAGGAAGCCCTTGAGCTGGTCCAGCTTGTCCTGCTGCTCCGGCGGCACGGTCAGAACGCTGCCCACCGAGGGATTGACTGCCTCCAGCCCCCGCACCTGTGCCTTGCCCTCCGTCAGGGACGCCCCGCCGCTCTCCAGCAGCTTGCAGTCGGTGTCCATCAGCCAGCGGCTGCCGCCGCTCTCAATCCACGCCACCGGAACGCTTGCCGTCACGTGGATGACAAAGGTGTCGGGGTATTTCCGCTCAAAATTCACGGTACCGATATAGGGGAGCTGGGTGTAAATACGGCTGCTGATCTGGTATTTGTTGAGGGTAAACAGGTTGTCCCCCTGCTCCACGCCGGATACCCGGCGGATCTCCTCCTCCGTATAGGGGGAGTCCCCCGTGATCTCCACGGTGCTCACCCGGAAGAATACCACACAGCCCATCAAAATGGCGGCGAAGATGATCAGAACGGACAGCAGCTTATAGAGCGCGCTGAAGCGCCCCCGATTCCGCCGCCGTCCCCGTCTGTTCCTTCTCGCCGCCATTCCAACTGCTCTCCTGTCTGTTCTGGTTTCTGTCAGTATCCCACAGAAAGGTTGCGGATTTGTGAACGTATCCTAAGAAAACCCTTAAATCCGCCGGATCTCTGCGCCCAGGCGGCGGAGATCTCCCTCCAGGGACTGGTAGCCCCGGTCGATGTGGTGCACACCGGCAAGCTCGCTGCGTCCCTCCGCTCCTAGGGCGGCCACCGCCAGCGCCGCTCCGCCCCGGAGATCCGTGGCCCGCACCTGGGCCCCGTGGAGCCGCGGCACGCCGTACACCACCGCCACACGGCCCTCCACCCGGATGTCCGCCCCCATGCGGGAGAGCTCATCCACGTGGCGGTAGCGGCTCTCGAAAATGTTCTCCACAAAGACGGTGCAGCCCTTCCCCCGGGTCAGGGCGGCCATGAGCGGCGCCTGGGCGTCGGTGGGGAAGCCGGGGTAGGGGGCCGTGCGCACCGGCCGCACCCCCTGGAGGGGGCCGTCCCGGCGCAGGCGGATGGACTCCGCCCCACTCTGCACGTCGCACCCCGCCTCCCGCAGCACGGCGCTCACCGTGGACAGGTGGCGGTAGTCCACCCCCGTCACCTCCACCGTACCGCCGGCGGAGGCCGCCGCAGCCAGGTAGGTAGCCGCTACGATGCGGTCGCCCATGACGGCATAGCTGCCGCCGTGGAGGGGGACGCCGCCCTCCACGGTGATCACCGAGCTGCCCGCCCCGTGCACCTTCGCCCCTATAGCCCTCAGAAAGCCCTGGAGATCCACGATCTCCGGCTCCCGGGCGGCGTTGGTGATGGTGGTGGTGCCGGCGGCGCACACCGCCGCCAGCATGGCGTTCTCCGTGGCCCCCACGCTGGGCAGGGAGAGCACGAGGTCCGCCCCCCGCAGGGCTCCCTCAGCCCGCAGGCCGCCGCCGTCCTCGGTGATGCGGCCGCCCAGGCCCCGGATGGCCCCCAGGTGGAGGTCGATGGGCCGGGGCCCCAGCTCACACCCGCCGGGGGCGCACAGCTCGGCCCGTCCCATGCGTCCCAGGATGGCCCCCAGGAAGATGACGGAGGAGCGCATCTCCCGCATCAGCGCGTCGGGCACGTCCCAGCCCGTGGGGGCGGAGGCGTCCACCACCACGGCGTCCCCCTGCCGCTCCGCCCGGCAGCCCAGGTGCCGGAGGATGTCCAGGGAGGCCGCCACGTCGGACAGCTCCGGGCAGTTGTGGATGACGCACTCGCCCGGGGCCAGAAGGCAGGCCGCCAGAATGGGCAGTACGCTGTTTTTTGCCCCGTGTATCCGCACAGAGCCGTCCAGGGGGTGTCCCCCCTCGATGATGTAAGCACTCATAGATCCAGCCTCCGCAAGTCGTTTGGTACGCTATCCTATGCGGAGGGAGGACGGCTGGTTCAGTTGGCCCGTTTTTCCATCAAACGGACCAGAGTCTGGTAGATTTGCTCCGCCGCGTCGGGCACCGCCATGTCCCGCAGGGCGCGGCTCATGGCCTCCCGCCGGGGGGCGTCGGAGAGCAGCCCGGTCATAAGCGCGTACAGCTTCTCTCCAGAGGACTCCCCCTCCGGCAGCAGTACCGCGCCGCCGGCGTTGGCCAGCACCCTGGCATTCTTGGTCTGGTGGTCGGCCACCACGTTGGGGGAGGGCACCAGCACCGCCGGCTTGGCGATGGCGGCAATCTCCGCGATGGTGGACGCCCCCGCCCGGCACAGCACCAGATCAGCGGCTGCCATCACCAGGGGCATGTCGTAGATATACTCCCGCACATCCACCTCCGGGTGGTCCGCCAGGCCGCTGCCCTGGAGGGCGTCCAGCACCGCCCGGTAGTCCCGGCCCGCGCCGTGGATGTGGTGGAAGGGGGCGCCGTCCCGGCACTCCAGGGCGATGCACTCCGCCATCTGGCGGTTCATCACCTCCGCCCCCAGGCTGCCCCACACAGAGAGCACCAGGGGCCGGTCATCGGTGAGGCCCAGCTCTGCCCGCGCCTCCTTCCGGGTATAGCGGAAGAAGTCGGTACGCACCGGCGTGCCGGTGACCACCACCTTTCCGGGGTCGTCGTAGTGGCTTCGGCTCTCCTCAAAGCCCACCATCACCACGTCCACCACCTTGGACAGGGTCTTGGTGGTCAGGCCGGGGACGGCGTTGGACTCGTGAACGGCGGTGGGAATCCCCCGCTTCGCGGCGGCCTTCACCACCGGGAAGGAGGCATAGCCGCCGGTGCCCACCACCAGGTCAGGCTGAAAGCGGTCCAGGATGGCGTTGGCCTGCTTCCTGGACTTGTTCATGTTCAGCAGGGTTCTGACGTTGTGGCCGATGGAGGCCGGAGAGAGGGACCGCCGGAAGTTGGTGATGGTCACCGTCTCAATGGGGTACCCCTCCTTGGGCACCAGCCGGGTCTCCATGCCGCCGTCGGCGCCCACGAACAGCACCTCACAGCCGGAGTTGCGGGTCTGGAACATCTGGGCCAGGGCCACGGCGGGATTGACATGGCCCGCCGTTCCCCCGCAGGTAAAGAGGACTCTCATTCCTTTTTTCTCCTCCTCGTAATGTAGGGCGGCCGCTGGTCGCCCCTGCGGCCTAAAAAGCTTCACCCGCCATAGGGTGAAAGAAATTCAGAGGATGTGCGCAGCAGGACATGCGCCTGCGGAGCACACCACTGTCCCTGGCCGCGCAGGGGAACAGCGTCCTCCCTGGACTTTTTTACTCCTGTCTCGGCGCCGGGATCTGCCGGGAAACGGAAAGGATGATGCCCATCTCCGCCAGTTGGATCATCAGCGCCGTACCCCCGTAACTGAAAAACGGCAGGGAGATGCCGGTGGTAGGGATCAGGTTGGTGACCACGGAGATGTTCAGGAACACCTGTACCGCGGTCAGGGTGGTGATACCCACCACCAGAAGGGCGCCGAAGCGGTCTCTGGCGTGGATGGCAATCCAGTAGCCCCGCATGACCAGCAGGGCAAAGAGAATGAGGACGATTCCGGCCCCGATCAGGCCCAGCTCCTCGCACACGATGGCAAAGATGAAGTCGTTCTCCGGCTCGGGCAGGTAGAGGAACTTCTGCCGGCTCTTGCCCAGGCCCAGGCCCAGCAGTCCGCCGGAGCCGATGGCGTAGAGGGACTGGATAATCTGATAGCCGCCGTCCCGGGGATAAGCCCAGGGATCCTGCCACACCAGGATGCGGGTGGACTGGTAGCCGCTCATCATGAGCACCACCAGCCCCATCAGGGCCGCGCCGCCGCCGGCAAACCAGTAGAGCTTGATGCCGGCGGCAAAAAGCACCGCCGCCGCGCCGGCCAGAATCAGGATTGTACCCGACATGTGGGGCTCCAGCATCATCAGGCCCACAATCAGCAGCAGGATGAGTCCATAGGGCACCAGTTCCAGAAAGCCGATGCGGTCCAGGAAGCCCACCACACCGCTGAGCGGGCTGCGGGGGGAGAGGCGGCGCGGCTTCTCCGTGTTCCGCTTGGACAGCCGGGCGGAAAAGTACATGATGACGGCCACCTTGGCGATCTCCGACGGCTGGAAGGTTCCGATGCCCGGTACGGCGATCCACCGCTTCACGCCGTCGGAACGGCTGGTGTGGATGCCGGGGATGAGCACCGCGACGAGCAGCAGGACAGCCAGCCCAAGGGCGAAGACCGACAGCCAGCGGAAGGTCTGGTAGTTGATCTTCGAGGTGATATACATCACGGTCAGGCCAGCCGCGGCAAAGAGGGCCTGGCGGAAGAAGTAGAAGGTGGGGCTTTTGTCCTCCTGCAAGTACGCCGTGGCGTAGGAGGCGGAAAACACCATGATCACGCCGATGCCGGTGAGCAGGAGCACCAGCATCAGGAAGGGCAGGTCCATGGGTCCCCGGGCCAGTTGCTCCTCAATGGTCAGGTCGCGCTTGCGTTTTGCCAGGGGGCTCCCCTCCTTTCTCTCAACTCAGGGTGGATTACCGGCCCATGACTCCAAGAAAGGCCAGCACACAGGCCAGCAGGGTCACGCCGGAGAACACACAGAACAGCTTCACCTCGCTCCAGCCGCCCAGCTCCAGGTGGTGGTGCAGGGGCGCCATGCGAAAGATCCGCTTGCCGTGGGTCAGCTTGAAGTAGCCCACCTGGAGAATGTCGGACAGGGTCTCCAGGATGTAGATGATGCCCACCAGGATGAGCACCAGGGGAATATCCAGGGCGAAGGCCAGTCCGCACACCGCTCCCCCCAGAAAGAGAGAGCCAGTGTCGCCCATAAAGACCTTGGCGGGGTGGAAGTTATAGATCAGGAATCCGCACAGCCCGCCGAACAGCCCGGCGGAGAAGATCCCCAGCTCCAGTTGCCCCCAGAAGCAGGCCACGGCGGTGAAAAAAAGCATCACGGGCATGGTGACGCCGGTGGCCAGTCCGTCGATGCCGTCGGTGATATTGACGGCGTTCACGGTGCCCACCATGACAAAGGCGGCGAACACCATATAAACGGGCCAGGGGAGGGACAGGGTCACGTTCACAAAGGGGATGTAAAGGTCGGGAGTCAGATAGTGGTGGTTGCGCATCAGCACCGTGAACACGATGGCCGCCGCCAACTGGAGCAGAAACTTCTGCGGTGCGGTCAGGCCGGTGTTCTGGTGCTTTTTCACCTTCACATAGTCGTCAATATAGCCGATCACGCCGAACACCAGGGCGAACAGGAGCACAAAGCCGCCGCCGAAGCGCCCTGCGGCAAAGTCCGGCCACCCCAGCAGCAGAACCGCCGCAGCGGAGCCGATGATGAACATCAGCCCTCCCATAGTGGGCGTCCCCTGCTTCGACATGTGCCAGGTGGGGCCGATCTCCTTGATGGACTGCCCGGCCTTCATGCGCCGCAGCAGGGGGATGAGCCCCTTCCCGCCCAGGGCGGCCGCCGCAAAGGCCACCACAAAGCTGATTACAATCCTTAACATCTCTTTTGCAACCTCCAAAGCCTCTCAACATTCCAAATTGCGGCCCATGTGAGCCGGTTCGATATTTTATCACAATCCCGGCATGGTTTCCACTCGAAAAAGCAACAAACTTCCTCGCCTCTCAGGCGAAATAGGCGGCGATTTCCTCCCGCTCGTCCAGGTGGTACTCCACGCCGTCCACCTCCTGATAGGTCTCGTGGCCCTTACCGGCCAGCACCACCGTGTCCCCCGCCCGGGCCAGCGAGAGGGCCCGCCGGATGGCGGCGCGACGGTCGGGCTCCACCACGACCTCCGCCGGAGCCCCCTCCAGGCCGGGCAGAATGTCGTTGATAATGTCCATGGGCACCTCAGTACGGGGATTGTCTGAGGTGACTACCGCCACGTCGGCCAGAGCCCCGGCGACAGCCCCCATACGGGGCCGCTTGGTGCGGTCCCGGTCGCCCCCGCAGCCGAACAGGCAGATCACCCGCCCCGGCGTGAAGTCCCGCACGGTAGTGAGGATGTTTTCCAGGGCGTCAGGGGTGTGGGCGTAGTCGATGAGCACCGTGTAGTCCGTGGGGGTGGGCACCACCTCGATGCGGCCCTTCACCCCCCGGGCCGCCCCCAGTGCGGCGGCACAGCCGTCCAGCGGCAGGCCCAGCACCAGCCCGCAGGCCAGCACACCCAGAGCGTTGTAGATGGTAAAGCCTCCAGGTATAGGCAGCCTTACCCGGGAAATGGCGTCCCTGGTCACCGCCTCAAACTCTACCCGCTGGGGGAACAGGCGGAGGTTCTTGGCCGTGAGATCCGCCTCGTCCCGGCACTCCGAGTAAGTAAAGGTCGGAATCGGCACCGTTTCGGCATAGTACCGGCCCGCCTCGTCGTCCAGATTGAGCACCGCAGCGGCGCACTGGCGGAACAGCAGCCCCTTGGCGTCCCGGTAGGCCTCCATGGTACCGTGGAAGTCCAGGTGGTCCTGGGTCAGATTGGTGAAGATACCCGCCCGGAAGGGGATGCCGTCCAGGCGGTGGAGCACCAGGGCGTGGGAGGATGCCTCCATCACCACGTGGGTACACCCCGCATCCGCCATCTCCCGCAGCAGCTCCTGCACCTCGTAGGACTCCGGCGTGGTGCGGTGGGCGGGCAGGCTCTCCTCCCCGATCAGGTTCTGGTTGGTGCCGATCAGCCCCACCTTTGTGTGGAGGCACCCCTCCAGCATAGCCTTGAGCAGATAGGTGGTGGTGGTCTTTCCGTTGGTCCCGGTGACCGCCAGCAGGGTCAGTTCCCGGGCCGGATGGCCGAACCAGTTGGCTGAGGCGATGGCCAGGGCGGCCCGGGTGTCCTCCGTCACCAGCCAGGGGCCCTCCCCCTCCGGGGGGCGCTGGCAGAGCACCGCCGCCGCTCCCCGTTCCAGGGCCTGCCGGATGTACCGGTGTCCATCGGTCTTGTACCCCGGAAGCGCCACAAAGAGGCAGCCGGGGGTCATGTCTCGGGTGTCACAGCAGATTCCTGAACATTCCACATCCTGGACATGCCGCGCGGCCAGCGCCACGCCGTCCAACAGCTCATTCAGCTTCATGCCCTCACCCCGTTTCCCGTGTTGTCGGCCCGTTTTTACAGGCCCGCGCCGCTGGCCGTGCTGTCGGTAAAGCGTACCTCAATGGTGGTACCCCGGTTGACCGAGGCGCCCGCGGCGGTGGACTGTTCATAGGCCACCACGTGAGAGCCGTACTCGGTGGCTCCGGTGGCCCGCATGTAGAGACCCGCATCAGCCAGCTTCTGCCTGGCCTGCTCGGCGGTAAGGCCGATGACGCTGGGCACCTGCACCTGGTCGGTTGGCACCGCCTCGCCCATGTAGAGCACCACCTGGCTTCCGCCGGGGATGGATGCCCCCGCCGCCGGGATCTGTCCGGTGACGGTACCGCCGTCGCCCACGGTGCGCAGGGTCAGGCTGTTCTTCTGGAGGGCGGAGGTGGCGTCCGCCAGATTCAGTCCGGACAGGTTGGGCACCAGCACGTCGGCGTTGGCGGTATAGGTCTTCTCCACGCCCAGGTGGCCCAGAATATCCTCCAGCAGTTCTCCGGCCATCAGTGCCGCCATATTGCCGCCGCTGATATACCAGCCGCCGGCGGTGGTATTGGAGCCGGGGAAGGCGGGCTTGGGGTTGTCGTAGGCCAGCAGGATAATCACCTGCGGGTCATCCGCTGGGGCGAAGCCCAGGAAGGAAACGATGGTATGGTCGGTCTCCAGCGTCTCGGAGGAGCCGGTCTTGCCGCCGATGCGGTAGCCCTCCACCCGGGCATTCTTGCCGGTGCCGCCGTCCACCACCTTCTCCAGGATCGCACGGCAGCGCTCACTGGTCTGCGCGCTGACCACCTGTCGCACCTCGTTGGGCTCATTGTGCTGGAGCACATTGCCCTCGCCGTCGGTCACCTGGCTGACCACATAGGGCTGCATCAGGTGGCCGCCATTGATGACGGCGGAGGCCGCTGTGATGAGCTGAATGGGGGTCACCTGGAACCGCTGGCCGAAGGATGCGGTGGCCAACTGGACGGTGTTGAAGTCCTCCCGGGGCCAGATCAGGGAACTGGTGTCCATCTCGCCCTGCATGTCTATGCCGGTTTTCTCCAGGAAGCCGAAGCCCTCCAGATAGTCATAGAACTTCTCCGCTCCCAGGGCCTGGCCGATCTTGACGAAGGCCGGGTTGCAGGAGTTCGCCACCGCCAGGGCCAGATCCTGATCCCCGTGGCCCGGCGCCTTCTTGGAGCAACTGATGGGCCTGGACCAGCCCTCTACCATGATGTAGCCGGGGCAGTAGAAGTGGCTGTTCTCGGTGACCACGCCCTCCTCCAGGGCGGCGGCCAGGACGATGGACTTGAACGTGGAGCCGGGCTCATAGGTACTGGTGATTGCCTTGTTGGTCCACTGGGTGTAAAGCACTTCGGTCTCTGCCGCAGAAATGGCCTTGTCGCGGGCCTCCTCGCTGGAAGCCCCCTCTGCCAGGGCCTTCTGGTAGGCCTCCTCCTTGGTGTACGCCCCGCTCTCGATGTCCGCCAGATACTGGTTGAGCACCGGATCGCTCACCACCCTGGGGTTGTTCAGATCGTAGGTGGGGGAGTTGGCCCAGGCCAGAATTTCGCCCGTATTGGGGTCCATGGCGATGCAGAAGCCGCCGTCCTGCACCTCGAACTGCTCGATGCCCTTTTTCAGTATGCTCTCACAGTAGGACTGGATAGCGCTGTCCAGGGTCAGGGTCAGATTGTCGCCGTCAGTGGCGTCGTAGTAGTCCTCATAGCGGTAAAGCATCTGTGTGCCGTCGCCGTTTTTGGCGGTGACGATCCGCCCCGTCTCGCCCGAGAGAGCCTCGTCGTACTGAGCCTCAACTCCATAGGCGCCCCGTCCTTCGCTGTAATTCACCCAGCCGATCACCTGGGCCGCCAGGCTGTTTTTGGGATAGTAGCGCTTGGTGGTGGGCGGGGTGTAAATGCCGGTGATATGGTTTTCGTTGATGAAGGAGATCACCGCGTCCCGCTCGTCGTCCTCCACCCGCCATTTGATCATCTCATACATGGAGCTGGTCTTGGCCAGGCGCTTGAGGATGTCCGCCTCGTCCAGATCCAGGATTTGGGCCAGGTTGGAGGCAATAAACTCGTTGGTGGGCTCCGGGTAGTCCAGTGTCTTCCCATTCTCTGCTGCGTTCGCCGCCTTCTCTCGATACGCCTCCTGGCAGGCCAGGATCTCTTTGGGGGAGAGCTGGATGTTGTAGACCGTGGCGCTCATGGCCAGAGTCTCCCCGCTTCGGTCGTAGATGGTGCCCCGGTTGGCCTCCACCGTGCTGTCGGCGGTCTGCTGCTCCACCGCCATTCCCTGGTATTTGTCGTAGTCGCGGATCTGGATCTGCCAGAGCCGGACCAGCAGCGGCACGAACGCCGCCACGCCGAACAGTGTCAGCAGGAACAGGGTGCGCACCAAAATGGTGCGGTTCGCCCGCCGGTCCGGCTGCTGCTGGACCATACGCTTTCTCTTTCTGTCTGCCATGGCTGGCTCACCTCACTCAAGAAATCTCGTCTGCCGCTCTCCCGCGGGATTGGGTGATATATCGCAGGAGGGCGTAAGAAAATTGCTTTTCTTACGCCCTCTCTGCTCGTTCTCTTCAAGGGCCGCCCGGGGCAGCCCGTCTGTTTCTCTGGGGTCTGCAGATCACTATATGGCCGTACTCACTGGAAATATGCCACAATCTCGGAGGCAATGGACTTTACACTCTCAAACATGCCGTCCAGTCCAGCGACCGCCTCGTCCTGGTTGAAAAAGGTCACGGTGTCCGGCTCGGACAGGTCCACATACACCACCTGCCCGTTCTGCGGCCGGACCATGGCGCCGCTGGCTGTCATGGTCTCCTCAATGCTGCTCAGATCATAAGACAGCTCATACGCGGTGCGCAGCTTGGCCTCCTCCGACTGGAGAGCAGTCATCTCACTGCGCAGCTCCACCACCTGCTGGGAGATGGTGGTCAACTGCACATAGCTGAACAGCAGCAGCACGGCAAACACGCCCACCGCCAGAAATCCCACCACAGCGAAGGGGGAAACCAGTCCCGCCTCCCGTACCCGCACCCGGGGCCGGACCACCGCCCGCTCCCGCGGCCGAACCATGGGCCTGGGCCGAAGAACCTCCTCCCGCTGGAGCTGCCGCGCCGCGGAGCCATCATACGCGTCATAGGGTACGCGGCTGTAATTCGTGTATCTGCTTCTGCGCTTGACGGCAGTTGCCATGAGTCCGTCCACTCCAATCTCTTTGGTAAATTCCGTGCTTCTACCGTTTTTCCGCTACCCGGAGCTTGGCGCTGCGGGCCCGGGGGTTCTCCTCCAGCTCTGCCGCTCCGGAGACAATGGGCTTTTTGTTGACCAGCTTCACCTGGGGCTTCTTCCCGCACACACAGACGGGAAAATCCGGCGGACAGGTACACCCCTTGGCGAAAGCCGCCAGGGCATTTTTCACGATACGGTCCTCCAGCGAGTGGAAGGAGATCACCGCCAGCCGCCCACCGGGGTTCAGCCGGGGCACCGCCTCCCGCACCATCCGGTCCACCGAGCCCAGCTCGTCGTTGACGGCGATGCGGATGGCCTGGAAGGTCCGCTTGGCCGGGTGCTGTTTCTCCCGCAGGGCCGCAGGGGGCATGGCCCCCTTGACGACCTCCACCAGCTCCAGCGTGGTCTCAATGGGGCGCTTGTCCCTGGCCCGGACGATGGCTCCCGCGACGGCGGGGGCGTACCGCTCCTCCCCATATTGCCAGAGGATGCGCCGCAGCTCCTCCTGGGGCCACTCGTTGACCACCGCCCGGGCCGTCAGGGTGTCGGTCTGATCCATGCGCATGTCCAGGGGGGCGTCCGTCCTATAGGAAAAGCCCCGGGATGCGTCGTCCAACTGGGGGGAGGACACCCCCAGATCAAAGAGCATGCCGTCCACCCCGTCCAGGCCCAGCCCGTCCAGGATGGCGTCCAGCGCACAGAAATTGCTGTGTACCAGGGTGACCCGCTCCCGCCACGGCGCCAGCCGCTCCTCCGCCGCGTCCAGAGCCGCCTGATCCCGGTCCACGCAGATGAGCCGCCCGGTGGTCAGCCGCCGGACAATCTCCCGGCTGTGGCCCGCCCGGCCCAGAGTGCCGTCCAGATACACGCCCTCCGGCCGGATGGCCAGGGCCTCAATGCACTCGTCCAGCAGCACCGGCTTGTGGGAAAATACCTGCTCACTCATATCAGAATCCAAGCGCCTCCATACAGGCCGACATCTTCTCCGGCGTCATCTCTTCCTCCTCCTGGGCCTGCCATGCGTCCGCGCTCCAGATCTCCGCCCGGTCGTTGACACCCAGGATCACCACGTCCTTGTCCAGACCGGCATACCTGCGCAACTTCTGGGGAATGACGATACGGCCCTGGCTGTCCAGTTCACACTTGGCCGCGTTGGCGAATAGGGGGCGCATGGCCTTGGATTGACTCATAGGCAGGGAGGAAAATTTTTCTGTAAACCGGTCCCAGGTAGACTGGGGATAGATGGCCAGGCAGGCGTCTACACCCATCGCCAGATAGAAGGTGACACCCAGCTCCTCCCGGAGCTTTGCGGGAATGAACAGACGGCCCTTGGCATCAATGCTGTGCTCATAGGTGCCGGTCATGCTGCTCACTTCCCCCCACTTTACTGCTTAAGAGCGGTGATTTGCTCCACTTCGCCCCACTTTCTTCTCTAGTATAAATGTTCTGTTACAGAATTGCAACAGTTTTTTCTTCTTTTTTAACGGGAAAAATGCCGATTTTTCCACTGAAACCCCTGCTTTTCGGCACTAAAAACATATGTTCGATTGCATTTCGTTACAAATGGTATCAAAAAACCGCCATCCCTTGCGGTTTGGCGGCAAAAAAGTCCTATATTTTGCGGTATTACGTAAACAAAAAAACGGTGCAGTCCCGCCGCGCACGCGGTTCGGGATTCGGGTATATTCTCCCAAAAACACCACCTCTTTTGTAAAGCATTTAATAGTATTTATGGAAAATGCAGGTATACTTTTAACCACAACAGATATCTGTTCCACAAAATTGAACACATCCGTGCTGAAAAGGGGGTACCTATGGATCAAACACAAGCCGCACCGGAAGCGCACATCACCTACTACGGCGGAAAGTGGGTGGCCTTCGCGCCCATCCTGCTGGCCATCGTGGGGCTAATTTACATCGCGGTCAAGCAGGCGGACGTACCGGAATACTGGGTGGTCTTTCTCCTCCCCATGATCGTCTGCCTGTTCCTGGCCAAGGACAAGACGGCCTACTGCGAGGCCATTATCGAGGGTGCCACCAACAAGGTGGGGGGCATCCTGATCATGGCGGTTCTACTGGCCGGAATCTGCGGGCAGCTCATTGAGACCAGCGGCCTGGTGGACACCCTGGCCCACTATCTCATTGAGCTCAACTTCCTGGGCAACAAGTTCGTGGCCGCCTCTTTTCTGCTCACCTGCCTGATCGCCTTCTCCACCGGGACCTCGGTGGGCACCATCTTCGTGGTCGGCCCCATTCTTTACCCCATCGGCTATCTGGTCGGGGCCACGCCGGCGCTGATGATCGGCGCCATCGTATCGGGAGCGGCCTTCGGCGACAACGTCTCCCCGGTGTCGGACACTCTGATTGCGGCCTCCTCCTCTCAGAAGGTGGACCTGGGCGGCGTTTTCCGCAGCCGCCTGAAATATGTCCTGCCGGCCGCGGCGTTGACGCTGATCCTCTATCTGGCGCTTGGCTCCCGCGGTGAGGCCGCGGATCTCTCCGCCGTCCAGAGTGCCGCGGTCCGGCCTACGGCCCTGCTGTTCCTGCTGGTGCCTGTGGTGGTGGTGGTCTTCTGCCTGCTCCAGCGCCACCTGCTGGAGGCGCTGAGCTATGGCATCGTCACCGGCGTACTCCTGGGACTGGTCACCGGCACCATCACCTTCAGCGACATCATTTCCGTCCCGGAACCCCTGAGCGCAGGCGGCCTCATCATGGAGGGCATCGAGGGCGCGGTCCCCACCATTCTGCTGGTTATGCTGCTGTTCGCCCAGATCCACCTGCTGGAAAAGGGCGGCTGCATTGATATGATGATCCAGTCCATGGACCGCTTCATTGTCGGTCCCCGCTCCGCCGAGGGCGCCATCGTCGCCATCTGTATCCTGCTCAACGTGGCCACCGGCCTGAACACCGCGGCCATCGTGGGCACCGGTCCCCTGGCCAAGCGGCTGGGGGAGGAGTATCAGCTCCACGGCTACCGCACCGCCAACCTCCTCATCTGCTCCGGCGGCACCCTCAACTACCTGATGCCCTATATGGTGCCGGTGGTGTGCGCCGCCATGATGACAGCCGTCGACCTGCCCGGCGCGGTTCCCGTCTCCACACTGGAGATCGTCACCCACCAGTTCTATCCCATTCTTTTGCTGGTTATGACTATCTTCGCCATCGTCTCCGGCTACGGGCGCACCCTCCTGCCAGACAGCCGCGCCTTCCGGGAGAGCGAAAGGGCTGTGCGCTACTGACCCTCTCCCCGCGCCAGCCGCTCCAAGGCAGGAAGGGCCCGCAGGATGTAGCGGCCCTCCCGTTTGAGGAGTATCCCCTCCTCCTCCATGCGCTTCATCACCTTGTTGGTGGTGATGCGGCTTGTATTGATGATACCGGCCACATCCTGGTGGGTAAAGCGGATGGAGATGCGCACCCCCTCCGGGCAGGGCCGCCCATACTGGGCCGCCAGATTGAGGAGGGTCCGGGCAATGCGCCGCTCCGCCTGATCAAAGGAGAGCTCCCGCACCTGACCGAGCAGCACCGTGTTTTTCCGAAAGCAGAGCTCCAGGAACCGCTGATTCAGCGCCCAGTCCTCCCGCAGCGCCCCCAGCATGGCCAGCCGGGGGACGGCATAGGCCCAGGTGTCCACAATCGCCAGGGCCGCCGACGCGTGGGGATGCCGCTGCAGACAGGCGCTCTCCCCGCACAGGGCGCCCCGCTCCGCGATGTAGAGCTGTTTCTCGTGGCCGTCCGCCCGTGAGGTAGAGATGCAGGCCCGCCCCCGCTGAATGATGTAAAAATGCTCCGCCGGCTGCCCCTGAGTGTAGAGAAAGGTCTTTTTTCGGAACAGGCGCGGCGTTCTCCCCTCGGTCAGCGGGCGCCATGCCGCCGGCTCGACGCTGATCCAGGGTGAGGCATCCGTCAGAATACCGGTCTCTGTCATAATCTGTTTTCCCAACTCCATAATTGGTAATTTTTTACCATTATAGCGTTTGATCTCAAAAAGTCAGTCGATTGGAGGGATGTTGCTTCACCAGTGAAGGAAAACCAGAGGAATACAACCCAGCCATCACCCACAAAAATATAGGAGGTAGTACTTATGTCCGTCGATTTTGAAGCGATCCGCAAGCAGGAGTGGCCCGTTCTGGAGCAGATGGTCTTTCTCGACGCGGCCTGCGTCAGCTTCGCCCCCCAGCGCACGGTGCGGGCGGTGAAGGCCTTCGCCGACATGACCGCCACCCAGGAGGAAGAGAACTCCAGCGCCCACCACATCGCCATGGACTCCCTGCGCGGCAAGGCATACGACGAAGCCGCCAAGCTGCTCAACGCCGACCCGGAGGAGATCGCCCTGGTGGAGAGCACCTCCCACGGGCTGAACATCGCCGCCCGCGGCATTGAGCTGGCCGACGGCGACAACATCATCACCACCAATCTGGAGTTCATTCAGGTGGCCCTGCCCTGGTGTGTGATGCGCCGGGAGAAGAAGATCGAGATCCGGGTATGCAAGACCAAGGACAACCGCTTCACGGTGGACGACTTCGCCGCCCTGGCCGATGAGAGGACCCGCATCATCGTCATGTCCACCCTGGAGTGGTGCAACGGCTGGGCCAGCGACATGAAGGCCATCGGTGATTTCTGCCAGGAAAAGGGGATCTTCCTGGTGGTGGACGCGGTGCAGCAGTTGGGCGTCACCAAGATTGACACCAAGCAGTGCCACTTTGATCTACTGGTGGCCGGCGGCCACAAGTGGCTGAACAGCCCCTACGGCACCGGCGTGCTCTATGTCAACAAGAACTCCCTGTCCAAGATCAAGCAGAGCTATGCCGGCTACCTGAACACCACCGTTCCCGAAGGCGGCTGGGGCGCCTACTGGGAGAATCCCGCCGCTCCCTCCGTCCACGACTGGACCTTCCCGGAGACCGCCCGCAAGTACGAAATCGGCGGCACCTCCAACTACACCGGCGCCATTGCCCTGGGGGAGAGCCTGGGCCTGGTCAACGAGATCGGCATCGAGAACATCCAGGAACACATCTGGGCGCTCAGCGCCTACTGCATGGATCAATTGGAGGCCATCGGCGCCACCATCATCACCCACCGCGACCCGGGCCGGCGGGGCGGCATCGTCATTGCCCGCCTCTATGACGATCTGGATGTGGACCGCTGGGTACTCAAGCAGCTCCACGCCCGCAAGATTTTTATTGCCCAGCGCTTCACCGACTACGTGGGCGGCTTCCGCATCTCCTGCCAGTACTTCAACAACCACGCCGACATCGACGCCATGGCGGCGGCTATGAAGGAGCTCATCCAGGAGATCGGACGCGCCCCCGACTACAAAGCCCCCTGAGCCCTCTCCCACAGCAAAGCAGAGCCCGCCGGCGGAAGTTCCGCCGGC
>NZ_JH417853.1:1769-5657 GCF_000239295.1 Flavonifractor plautii ATCC 29863 | reverse complement strand
CCCGCCGGCGGAAGTTCCGCCGGCGGGCTCTCTGCCTGTCGAAAAGTTCTCGACAGGCAGAGAGCCTTTTTGAACCCTCGAAAAAGGTTCAAAAAGGCGTTTGATCGAACGCGAAAGGGAACCCTGACGGTTCCCTTTCACACTATTCCTCCCTCCGAAGCCTTCGGCAGGAAGGTTTATCGATCATCTCAAAGCCCGCCGGCGGAAGTTCCGCCGGCGGGCTCTCTGTTTGGTGTTTGGTTTTATTCCGCCTCCACGTCGTAGGGCTGGCGGCCAGCCGGGGCGCCGCCTCCTGCCAAGGCACGGAACCGGGCCCGCGACTTCTTGATCTCGTCGTAGGCCTCGGCCACCGCCTCCTCGGTGCGGCGCAGGGCATCCTCGCAGTAGTCGTTGGCTGCCTTCCGCAGATCGCGGCTGCGCTCCTCCGCAGTGCGCATCAGCTCGTTTGCCTTCTGTTTGGTCTGGGCCAGCAGCTCGTCCTCCGACACCATCTGGCGTGCCTTCTCCTCCGCCTGCTTGCGGATGAGCTCCCCCTCCCGCTTGGCGGAGGCGATATACTCCGTCCGGGCAGCGATGAGCTTCTTGGCCTCGGCCAGCTCCATGGGGAACTGAGCCCGGATCTCGTCCAGCAGATCCAGGGCCTTGTCCCGTTCCAGAATGCACTTGTCACTGCTCAGGGGCATGCTCTTGGCCTCGTCGATCATCTCAAAGAGCATATCCAGTAATTCTTCCACGCCGGTGGCCATCAGCCATCCCTCCTGCTGTCCATTTTTCGTTGTACGTCCCCGATGATCTCCCGGGGTACAAAGTCAGAGAGCTCCGCCCCATAGCGGGCCATCTCTTTGACCATGCTGGAGCTCACATAGGTGTATTTTGCGCTGGAGGGCAGGAACATGGTCTCCAGCCGGGGATTCAGCTTGCGGTTGATGAGCGCCATCTGCAGCTCGTTCTCGTAGTCGGACACCGCCCGCAGGCCCTTCACCAGAGTGCAGGCCCGCTTCTGGCGGGCGTACTCGGCGATGAGGGTGGAGGAACAATCCGCCTCCACGTTGGGCAGCTTGGCCACCACCCGGCGGATGAGCTCCACCCGCTCCTCCGGGGTAAACAGTCCCCGGTTGACTTTCTCCGAGTTGACCATGACGCACACGATCAGCTTGTCAAAGCACACGGCGGCCCGCTTGATGATGTTCAGGTGTCCCAGAGTGATGGGGTCGAAGCTGCCGGGATAGATGGCGGTCTTCATGTGGGCTTCACATCCTTAACTGTCGCACAGCCCGTCAGACCGCACGGTGGTACAGCGTGATCTTGATCTTGCCGTAGCGGTAATCCCGCCCCTTGGCATAGGGGGCGGCCAGCTCCGGAAGGACGCTCTCCGCCGCACTTTCGCAGACTATTATACCATTTTCCGTCATAATGTCAATCTTGGCGATGGCCTCCAGGGCCTTTTCCAGCATCCCGGCGCCGTAGGGCGGGTCCAGGAACACCAGGTCGAATTTCTCCCGGCAGCCGGTGAGGAAGGCCAGATAGTCCCCCTGCACCACCTTCCCCTGCTCCTCTAGCTTGGTGTGGGCCAGGTTGGCCCGGATGACCGCGGCGGCCTCCTTCCGCACGTCCACAAAGGTGCAGGACGCCGCGCCCCGGGACAGGGCCTCGATGCCCATCTGGCCAGTACCGCCGAAGAGATCCAGCACTCGCCGGCCCTCTACGTCAAACTGCACGATGTTGAAGACCGACTCCTTCACCTTGTCGGTGGTGGGCCGGGTCTCCAGCCCGGGCAGCTCTTTGAGCCGCATCCCCCGGGCCGTTCCGGTAATCACTCGCATGATGGTTCCTCCCCTTTCTGATGGAAAAAGTCATAGACCGCCCGGGCGGTGTTTTTGGGCACTGCATCCTCCAGCTCCGCCAGGGTGGCCGATTTGATATTTTTGATGCTCTTAAACGCCTTGAGCAGCTCAGCCCGCCGCTTCTCCCCCACGCCGGGGATCTGGTCGAGCACCGAGCCGCGCACCCGCTGGTTCTGCTGCTGGCGGTGGAACTCGATGGCAAAGCGGTGGGTCTCCTCCTGGATCTGGCCGATGAGGGAGAAGATGGCCTGGTTGCCCTGGATGCCGATCTCCTTTCCCTCGGGGGTGACCAGGGCGCGGGTGCGGTGGCGGTCGTCCTTCACCATGCCGAAGATGGGAATACGCAGGCCCAGGCTCTCCAGCACCCGCACCGCCACGTTGGCGTGGTTGACGCCGCCGTCGATGAGGAGCAGGTCGGGCTTGTCGGAAAACTTCTCGTCCCCGTCCAGATAGCGCTGGAAGCGCCGCGTCAGCACCTGCTCCATGGAGGCATAGTCGTCGGGGCCGTCCATGTCCTTCAGCTTGAAGCGGCGGTAGTCCCGCTTGAGGGGCTTTGCGTTGACGTACACCACCATGGAGGCCACGATGTCGTCGGCGCCCTGGTTGGAGATGTCGTAGGACTCGATGCGCCGGGGGGGCGCGTCCAGATCCAGCATCCGGCCCAGCAGCTCCATCAGCTTGCTCTGCCGCTCCTCCCGGGTGGTCCAGCGCTCCACCTCCTCCACCGCGTTTTTGTTGGCCAGGCGGATGAGATCCATCTTGGCCCCACGCTGGGGGGTGATCAGCTCCACCCTGTGCCCCGCCTGCTCGGACAAAAGGCGCATCAGGGGCACCGCGTCCTCCAGCTCGCAGGGCAGGAGGATCTGCCGGGGCAGGCGGCCCCGACCGCCGTAGTACTGCCCCACCAGGGCGGAGAGGATGTCCGCCCTGTCCTCCTCCATGGGTGTCTCGATGAGCTCCCAGTCCTTGGCCGCCAGCTCGCCCTCCACATAGTGGAGCACCACAAAGCAGCTCCGGGTGGCCTCCCCCTTGTGGAAGCCCACCACGTCGGTGTCCGCCAGGGAGCCCGCCACCACCTTCTGCCGCTTGCCCAGCAGCTCGATGGCCTTGTAGCGGTCCCGCAGCTCGGCTGCCTTCTCGAAGCGCAGCTCCTCCGCCGCCTGCTCCATCTCGGCCAACAGCTCCTCCCCCACCTCCTTGAACTGCCCCTCCAGCAGGCGCACCGCCTGGTCGATGGCCTCCCGGTAGCGGGTCTGATCCATCTCCTTCCGGCAGTAGCCGTCACACTGGCCCATGTGGTAATTCAGGCAGGGCCGCTCCTTTCCGATGTCTCGGGGGAACTTCCGGCTGCACGAGGGCAGCTTCAGGGCGACGCGCAGGGCGTCGATGATATTCTGGGTGCTCCCCCGGCTGCCGTAGGGGCCGAAGTACCGCGCCCCGTCCTCCGCCGCCCGGTTGGCCAGGGAGAAGCGGGGGTAGGGCTCCTTCACCGTCAGGCGGATGTAGGGGTAGCCCTTGTCGTCCTTGAGCAGGATGTTGTAGTGGGGCTGGTGGCGCTTGATGAGGGAGTTCTCCAGAATCAGCGCCTCAAACTCCGAGTCGGCCACAATCACGTCGAAGTGGTCAATCTGGCTCACCATGGCCCGGGTCTTCTCCGTGTGGGAGGCCAGGTTTGCGAAGTACTGGCTCACCCGGTTCTTCAGCGCCTTGGCCTTGCCCACGTAGATGACCTCGTTTTTGGCGTCCTGCATGATATACACGCCCGGCTTCAGCGGCAGGGCATGCGCTTTTTCCTTGAGTTCGTCGAAAGTCATAATCGGGGCAGTATGCCCTCCTCTCTGCCTGGGTCTCTTATGCCCTGCCGCTGGACGCGGCAGCGTCCCGGCGCTTCGCGCCGTCCGAGCGTTTGGCCGCAGGCCAAACCTCGCCGCAGGCGGAATTCACTTCCGCTGAGGATGTCAAATCATCCCCCTGGGGTTCCCAAAGGCGCCCCGCGCCTTTGGGGGGATGGGGCATGCGCTTTTTCCTTGAGTTCGTCGAAAGT
>NZ_JH417853.1:0-1759 GCF_000239295.1 Flavonifractor plautii ATCC 29863 | reverse complement strand
CGTTTGGCCGCAGGCCAAACCTCGCCGCAGGCGGGATTCACTCCCGCCGAGGATGTCAAATCATCCTCCGGGGGCCCCAAACGAACCCGTTCGTTTGGGGAATGGGCATGGGCTTTTTCTTTTAATTCGTCAAAGGTCATGACTCGTAGGGGCCGATGCCCACATCGGCCCGCGTCCTCCTTTCCGCCAGATTTCTCATACCCTGCCGCTGGGCGCAGCGGCGTCCCCTAGGAGCCCCAAACGCCCCTCGTGCGTTTGGGAGAATGGGCATGGGCTTTTCTTTGCGTCTATCGAAGGAGGGGCACCGTAGGGGCCGATGCCCACATCGGCCCGCCGCCCCCTTCCACCGGGCTGGCACCGGCAGGCGCACACCGTGCGCCCCTACCGGACAGGCTTTGCGTTTTCCGCCCTTCTTATGCCGTACCGGCGGGCATATCTCTCCCGCAGGGCGGGCGGCCATAAAGGCCGCCCCTACGGGGGCGTCTCCTCCAGCATGGGGTTATACATCATGATGGCGTGGTTCTCCGTGATGAATTCTTCCCCCAGCTCCGCGCCGTCCATACCCAGCACCCGGCGGAACAGGGTGTTGTGCCGGGTGAAGCCGCCCCAGTACTCCCCCCGGATCTCGTGCTCCTTCTCATAGACCTCGTACCGGCAGGTCTGGGGGCCGTCGGCCCGCCACTCCCCCTCCAGATGGGTGTCCGTCACCTGGAGCACCAGCCGCCAGGTGTCGGGGGTGTCGTTGCGCACCATGAGATCCATGTAGTTGTAGAAGCAGGTGGCCCCGCTGCCAAAGGGCTGGGTGCGGTTGGAGTCGGGAAACACGTCGTAGCCGTGCCGCCACCGCTCGGTGACGGTGAGGGGGGTGTGGAGGGTCATCCAGTAGAGCAGGTTGGTCATCTGGCACAGGCCGCCCCCCACGCCGGAGGCCACCCTGCCGTTGCGCAGAATCATCCCCTCCACATAGCCCCTCCGCCGGGTGGGCCTGCCCACGGCCCGCCAGAAGGAGAGGGTCTCCCCCGGCTTCAGCGTCAGGCCGTCCAGCCGGGCCGCCGCCAGGCGCAGGTTGGTGACCTTGCTGCGCTGGAGGGCCATGTCCTCCCCCCGCAGCCTGCGCAGCAGGGGCGTGGCGTGCTCCGCCCACAGGTAGAGGCACTCCACCTCCGGCCGGGGCCGGGCAAACCGCAGGCCGCCGGTATGCCACAGCAGGCGGCGGCGCCAGCACAGGGCCAGCCCGCCCAGCCGCAGGCGCAGGGCGCTCCGCCGGATGGGCTCCGGAGTCATCTCCGCCTTCACAAGCCACACCTCCCGTCTATCAAAAAAAGCGCCGCAGACGCGGCGCTTTTTTCTCTCGCTCGTTCGCTTACTCGGAGAAGTTGGAGGAGATCAGCTCAATCAGAGCCTCCACCGCTTCTTTCTCGTCGGGGCCGTCTGCAATGAGGTTGATGGAAGTCCCCTTGACAATGCCCAGAGAGAGCACACCCAGCAGGCTCTTGGCGTTCACTCTGCGCTCGTCCTTCTCCACCCAAATGGAGCTCTTGAACTCGTTGGCTTTCTGGATGAAAAACGTGGCCGGTCTCGCATGTAGGCCGACCTGGTTGTTCACGACTGCCTCTTTCATATACATAGCGTTTTCCCCCCAAGATGCATTCGCATACTTCGTACTATAGAATATCAAATTTATCCCAAACCGTCAATGACAAAATACACAAATTAAGTTGAAGAAACTGTAGGACTACAATACATATTGGACATCTGA
>NZ_JH417852.1:4085-18579 GCF_000239295.1 Flavonifractor plautii ATCC 29863 | reverse complement strand
TCAGATGTCCAATATGTATTGTAGTCCTACACCCGGACGCGGGTGGAGACAGGCCCGCCCCTCTGGACAACAAAAAGCAAATTGGATATAATAGTGAAACTTTGGGAAAGGAATCCAGACTACATGAACGAGATTATTCTGTTAAAACTAGGGGAGCTGGTGCTTAAGGGGCTCAACCGGCGTACCTTTGAGGACCGTCTCGTGGCCAACGCCCGCCGCCGCCTCCAGGCCCACGGCAAATTCAAGGTATACACCAAGCAGTCTACCATGTATGTGGAGCCGCAGAGCGAGGACTGCGATCTGGACGGCGCGTGGGAGGCCATGACCAAGCTCTTCGGCGTGGTGGGGCTCAGCCGGGCCCGGGCCTGCGCGAAGGACAAGGACGCCATGCTCCAGACCGCCGTGGAGTCCCTGGGGGACCGGCTGGCGGCCGCCAAGACCTTCAAGGTGGAGTCCAAGCGGGCGGACAAGAACTTCCCCATGACCTCCATCCAGCTCTCCCAGTACGTGGGCGGCGAGCTGGACGAGAAGTACCCCAACCTGACCGTGGACGTGCACCACCCGGAGCTGACCGTCTACCTGGAGGTGCGGGACTACGCCGCCTACGTCCACGCCGACCCGGAGCCGGGAGCCGGCGGCCTGCCCGTGGGCGTGGGAGGCCGGGCGGTGAGCCTGCTCTCCGGCGGCATCGACTCGCCGGTGGCCTCCTGGATGATCGCCAAGCGGGGCATTGCCCTGGAAATGGTGCACTTCTTCTCCTACCCCTACACCTCCGAGGAGGCCAAGCAGAAGGTGCTCACCCTGGCCAAGCTGCTCACCCCCTGGTGCGGACGGCTCACCGTCCACGTGGTGCCCTTCACCGCCATCCAGGAGGAGCTGCGCCGCAAGTGCCCGGAGGAGCTGTTCACCGTGCTCATGCGGCGGTTCATGATGCGCATCGCCGAGGCGGTGGCCCAGCGGTGCGGCGCCGGGGCCATCGTCACCGGCGAGTGCCTGGGCCAGGTGGCCAGCCAGACCATGGAGGCCATGCGGGCCACCACCGCCGTCACCACCCTGCCCATCCTGCGGCCGGTGGTGGGCATGGACAAGGAGGAGATTGTCCGCATCGCCCGGAGGATCAACACCTTCGAGACCTCCATCCTGCCCTATGAGGACTGCTGCACCGTCTTCACTCCCCGCCATCCCCGGCTGCGCCCCGTGCTGGGGGAGCTGGAGGCCGCCGAGGCCGCGCTGGACGTGGAGGGCCTGGTAAAGGCCGCCGTGGACGGCATCGAGCGGGTTCAGGTCTGACCACGGCGACGGGAAACGGCGGGCGGCCATAAAGGCCGCCCCTACGGGTTGTCCCCCTACGGAGGAGAACTCCCAATTACTACATCCTCGGGCGAAGTGAATCCGCCCTGTGGAAATGCTGCGCTGCGCATTTGCGGCGGCACCCGCCGCCGATGCCGGTGTTGGCGACAGGAGGTCTTTTTTATGTCTCACACTGCGGAGCTGATCGCGGTCGGTACGGAGCTGCTGCTGGGCAACATCGCCAACACCCCGCGGAATCCCTGATTCTGCGGGGGCCCCCAAATTACTACATCCTCGGGCGGAGTGAATCCGCCCTGCGGAAATGCTGCGCTGCGCATTTACGGCGGCACCCGCCGCCGATGCCGGTGTTGGCGACAGGAGGTCTTTTTTATGTCTCACACTGCGGAGCTGATCGCGGTCGGTACGGAGCTGCTGCTGGGCAACATCGCCAACACCGACGCCCAGATGCTCTCCCAGGGCCTGTCGGCCCTGGGCATCAACGTCTACTACCACACGGTGGTGGGCGACAACCCCCAGCGGCTGCGGGCCGCGGTGGAGCTGGCCAAAAGCCGGGCGGACATTCTCATTACCACCGGCGGCCTGGGCCCCACCTGCGACGATCTGACCAAAAACGTGCTGGCCGAGTGCTTCGGCAAAAAGCTGGTGTTCCACGCGCCCTCCGCCCGCCGCATCGAGGCCTACTTTGAGCGGCTCCACGCCGGCCGCCCCATGACGGAGAACAACTACCAGCAGGCCATGCTGCCCGAGGGGTGCACGGTGCTGGACAACGACTGGGGCACCGCCCCCGGCGTGGCCTTCGAGGCGGACGGGGTGCGGGTCATCATGCTCCCCGGCCCGCCCCGGGAGTGCAGGGCCATGTTCACCCACCGGGTGATCCCCTACCTGAAGAGCCTGGCCGACGGGGTCATTGTCTCCCGGACGCTCAAGCTCTTCGGCATCGGGGAGTCCTCCATGGAGGCCCAGCTCCGGGAGGAGATGGAGGCCATGACCAACCCCACCCTGGCCCCCTATGCCAAGGAGGGGGAGTGTGAGCTGCGCATCACCGCCAAAGCGGCGGACGAGGAGTCTGCCCGGGCCCTGATCGCCCCGGTGGAGGAGCGCCTGCGGGCCCGGTTCGGCCCCCTCATCTACGGCGCCGACGTACCCTCCCTGGAGGCGGCGGTGTTCCAGCTTCTGAAGGAAAAGGGCCTCACCCTGGGCTGCGCCGAGAGCTGCACCGGCGGGCTGATCGCCAAGCGCATGACCGATTTGTCCGGGGTATCCGCCGTGTTCCGCGGCGGCGTGGTGAGCTACGCCACCGAGGTGAAGCACACCGTCCTGGGGGTGGAGCAGGCGCTGCTGGACGAGTTCGGGGCGGTGAGCGAGCCGGTGGCCCGCGCCATGGCCGAGGGAGCCCGGCGGGTACTGGGGTGCGATCTGGCGGTGGCCTCCACCGGCGTGGCCGGGCCCGATCCCGACGAGCGGGGCAACCCGGTGGGACTGGTCTACCTGGCCCTGGCCGCGCCGGACGGCACCTGGGTGCGGAAAATCCAGCAGGGTCTGGGCCGGGAGCGGGTACGCCACGTGTCCGCCTCCCACGCCTTTGACCTGACCCGGCGGTATCTCTCCGGCCTGGAGGTAAAATAAAAACAGCGGGTATTCTGCCAGAGACAGAATACCCGCTGTTTTTGTATAGGGGCGGACAATTGCCATCCATAGGGGCCGGGCGGCCACAAGGGCCGCCCCTACGCCGGTGCTGAAACGGCCCGCCTCTAGCCCTTCAGGGTGACAGCCACAGCGTAAGCCCGATCGTACTGGTTGAGATTGGCCAAGTCGGAGAACCCGCCGGGCAGTGGGGGAATTCCCACGCCCTCCCCGTCATCATAGATCTCCAGATAGAGCGGTGTGCGCTCCCCTATGGTCATGGCCTGATCTTCCTCCAGCCAGACCGAGGCCCGGCCTGTCTCCAGGCCGCGGTCCATCCCGTCCAGCCGGGGGGCGTAGCTGTATTGGGTGCCACCGTCCTGGACATTTACGGTGATCTTATCCCCGCTGAGGACGACCCCCAGCCGCCGCGTCCCGGCGGCGCTGATGGACACGCCCCCCTCCGCCACGGTCTGCCAGGCCCCGTCCTCCCAGGACAGCACCTCCACGGTGCAGTCGCTCACACCCTCGCCGGCCGCGCACTCAAACAGGCCGTACTCCGCGTCGGAGCCCCCCACCAGCTTCAGCAGGGCCGCCTCCTCCCCGGTGAGCTCCAGGGGGCGGATGGTGTTGTCCCCCAGCTCCTCCCCCTTATCTCCGCCCCGGGCGCCGCAGCCCGTCAGGAGCAGGGCGCACGCCAGGGCCAAACCAAGCAGCTTTTTCATGTCCATCGTCCTCTCTTTCTCTCTCATACAATCCAGGCCGAGCCCACCACGGCGTCGCCGTCGTAGAACACCGCCAGCTGGCCGGGGGTTGGGGCGCGGGCGGGGGTGTGCATCCGCAGCAGCACGCCGTCCCCCTCCGGCTCCAGGGTGGCCGCCGTCTGCGTGCGGGAGTGGCGCAGCCGCACCGTCACCTCCATGGGGCCGGTCAGGCCGTCCACGGCCAGCCAATTGGGCTCCGTCCCCCGCACCTCGTCCCGGCCCAGGTCGGAGCCGTCGGAGAGCACCACCTCGTTGGTGTCCGGCCGCAGGGCGGTCACGTAGTACCGGTGGGGCCCCGATACCCCCAGGCCCCGGCCCTGGCCCAGAGTGTAGCAGTGGATGCCCCGGTGGCGGCCCAGCACCTTTCCCTCTTTATCCACAAAGTTCCCCTCCGGTGTGGAAAACCCGCGCCTCTCCAGCCAGGCGGCGTAGTCCCCGTCGGGGATGAAGCAGATCTCCATGGAGTCCGGCTTGTCCGCCACCGGGATGCCAAAGTCCCGGGCCAGGGCGCGCACCTGGGTCTTTTCGTAATCTCCCAGCGGAAATATTACTCTCTGTAATTGTTCCCGCGTCAGCCGGGCCAGCATATAGGACTGGTCGTTGGCGGGCATGCCCTTTTTCAGCACCCCGTTTTCCACACGGGCGTAGTGCCCGGTGGATACATACCGGGCCCCGATGCGGCCGGCCAGGGCAAAGAGCGCGGGGAACTTCACCGCCGGATTGCAGCGGGCGCAGGGCAGGGGGGTGCGGCCCGCCCGGTAGTCGGCGGCGAAGGGGGCGCACACCTCCCGCTCCAGCTCGGCCCGGATGTCGGCCGTCTCGAAGGGAATGCCCAGCCGCTCCGCCACGGCGGCGGCGTCCGCCGCCCCCGTACCGCCCAGGCCGATGTCCAGATAGAGGCCGGTGACGTCGTACCGCTCCTGCAAGAGCCGGGCCGCCACGGCGGAATCCACCCCACCGGACAGGCCCAGCACAATCTTTTCCTTCATAGCGTCTCCTTTTCCTGGGATTTTGCGGGGCAGGGGCCCGCCCCCTCTCCGCCCTGGGGCCGCTCCAGATGGATCATGAGCGCGGCGATGTCCGCCGGGGAGACGCCCGAGATGCGGGAGGCCTGCCCCAGATTGAGGGGGCGGATCTTGTCCAGCTTCTGCCGGGCCTCGGTGCGCAGGCCCCGCAGGGACAGGTAGTCCAGATCGGGGGGGAGGGGCCGGTTTTCCATCTTCCGCTGCTCGGCCACCTGGCGGAGCTGGCGGTCGATGTAGCCCTGGTATTTCACGGCGATCTCCACCGCCTCGGTGACGGCGGTGGGCAGCGGCCGCCGGTCCGGATCCGCCCCGGCCAGACTCTCATAGGTGTTCTCCGGCCGACGGAGCAGGTCGCACAGGCGGCCCTCCGCGGTGCCGGTGTGCTCCAGGCGCTTGATCTCCCGGTCCACGGCGGCGTACTTGTCCACCACCCGCTGATACCGCTCGCCGCTGATCAGGCCAATGGCGTGCCCCACGGGGCACAGCCGCCGGTCGGCGTTGTCCTGCCGGTGGAGCAGGCGGTACTCGGTGCGGGAGGTCATCATGCGGTAAGGCTCATTGGTGCCCTTGGTCACCAGATCGTCGATGAGCACCCCGATGTACCCCTGGTCCCGCCGCAGAATGAGGGGCTCCCGGTTCAGAAGCTTCAGGGCGGCATTCACCCCGGCCACGAAGCCCTGGACGGCGGCCTCCTCGTAGCCGGAGGAGCCGTTGAACTGCCCGGCCCCATAGAGGCCCGCCACCCGCTTGTGCTCCAGGGTGGGGAGTAGCTCGGTGGGATCCACGCAGTCGTACTCGATGGCGTAGGCCGGGCGGGTCATCTCAGCCCGCTCCAGGCCGGGAATGGTGTGGAGCATCTGCACCTGCACGTCCTCCGGCAGGGAAGAGGACAGGCCCTGGATGTAGAGCTCTTCGGTGTTCAGCCCCATGGGCTCCACAAAGAGCTGGTGCCGCTCCTTGTCGGCAAAGCGCACCACCTTGTCCTCAATGGAGGGGCAGTACCGGGGCCCGATGCCCTCGATCACCCCGGAGAACAGGGGGGAGCGGTTCAGGTTGGCCCGGATGACGGCGTGGGTGGCGGCATTGGTGTAGGTCAGCCAGCACACCGCCTGATTCTCTGGCGGCCGCTCCGTCTCGAAGGAGAAGGGGAGGACCGCCGCGTCCCCCTCCTGGCGCTCCATCCTGGAGAAGTCCACACTGCGGGCGTTCACCCGGGGAGGCGTACCCGTCTTGAACCGCCGCAGGCCCAGGCCCAGCCTTTTCAGGCCCTCGGTCAGGGGGAGGGCGGCGGACAGGCCGTCGGGGCCGGAGGGGCGGGTCACATCCCCCACGATGGTGCGCCCCCCCAGGTAGGTGCCCGACGCCACCACCACCGCCCGCACCCGGTACACCGCCCCGTAGGCGGTGCGCACGGCGGTGACCCGGCCGCCTTCGGCACAGATGTCGGTGACCTCCGCCTGCTTCACCCACAGGCGCTCCTGCTGTTCCAGGGTGTGCTTCATGATCTCCTGGTATCTCCGCCGGTCGGCCTGGGCCCGGAGGGACCACACCGCCGGGCCCTTGCCCCGGTTGAGCAGTCGGTACTGGATGCACGCCCGGTCGGCGGCCTTTGCCATCTCTCCCCCCAGGGCGTCCAGCTCCCGCACCAGGTGGCCCTTGCCCGTGCCGCCGATGGCCGGGTTACACGGCATGTTGCCCACTGCGTCCAGATTGACGGTGAAGCACAGGGTGTTCAGCCCCAGCCGCGCCGCGGCCAGGGCGGCCTCGATGCCCGCGTGGCCCGCGCCGATGACGGCGATATCATAACTTCCTGCTTCGTAATCCATGTATGTTCCTTCTCGCTTCAAAGTATCCAACGGGCCGGGCAGTGGAAAAACCGCCAAATTTGGCTCAGCGGCCGATGTAGGCATCGGCCCCTACATTTTGCGGGAAATACTTCCCTTGCCGCAGACCCGCAGGGGCGGGTGCTCACACCCGCCCGCAGCCCCCGCACTCCGCCAGAGTCCCCGGCCCAGCCGGGCGGCCACAAGGGCCGCCCCTACATTTTTGCACTAACTCTTTCATCAACGCAGACCCATAGGGGCGGGTGCCTGCACCCGCCCGCAGCCCCCGCACTCCGCCAGAGTCCCCGGCCCAGCCGGGCGGCCACAAGGGCCGCCCCTACTTGCCGTAGACGATGGTCACCGCTTTCTGGCGGTTGACGATCTCGGCGACGGCGGGCGCGCCGCCGAACTCGCCGTCCAGAGTCCAGGGCAGCTCCTGGCCGCAGGCGACCCGGAGGCGGCTGGTGCGGAAGCTGGTCACCAGCCCGCCCTCGTCGGGGGACATGGTGAGCAGCGCCTTGATCACCGCCTGGAGCTGGAGGGGATTCTGGGGCTGGCGCACCAGCACCACCTCAAAGAGCCCGTCATCCAGGCGGACGGGCTCGGCGGGCATGCCCTTGAAGCCCCCCACGGACACGGTGTTGCTCACCATGCCGTAGCAGAAGCCGCCCTCCTCCACGCCGCCATCGTGCTCCACGGTGAGGGGGTAGGCCTGGATGGACCCCAGACGGGTGGCCCCCTCCAGCACGTAGGCCAGGTGGCCGAAGATATTTTTCACCGGCTGGGGCGTGCTGTAAGCCACGTCGGTAAAGGCCCCGAAGGCGGCCACATAGATGAAATAGCGGTCGTTGAAGGAGCCGATGTCCACCGGCCTGGGCACACCGGCGGCGGCCACCCTGGCCATGGCCTCCATCCCCCGTGGGAGGGAGAGGTTTTTGGCGAAGTCGTTGGTTGTACCGGCGGGGATGTAGCCCACCTCCGGCCGGTTCTCCAGGCCCATCAGCCCGGCCACCACCTCGTGGAGGGTGCCGTCGCCGCCGGAGCAGACGATGCGGTCAAACTCCCCGGCCCGGGCGGCGGCCACCGCCGTGGCGTCCCCGGCCCCCTGAGTGGGGTGGATGGTCACGTCCCACCCGGCCGCCGCCAGCGCGTCCTGCACCGCGGCCAGCCTGCTTTTCAGCAGGCCCTTGCCCGCGTGGGTATTGTAGAGAAAGAGCAGCTTTTTCATGGGTGTCCTCCATCTGTTTGTGCATCCATTATACCGGATTGTGGGCAAAAAACAACCTCCGCTGTGGACGGAAGCGCCAAAAATCCGCCATCCCTCTTGCTTTTCCATACTAAAGTGTGTAAAATAGAGACTCCACTGTTTGGCAAAAGGGGTGTATCGTATGGACCGTAAAGCACTCTCCGCGGCATTCCCGGTGACAGTGCCGGTGCTGATGGGCTACCTGGCCATCGGCATCGCCTTCGGGCTGATGCTCCAGGAGATTGGATACAACTTCATCTGGGCTTTCTTCATGAGCCTGACCATCTACGCCGGTTCCGGGCAGTACCTGGGGGTGACCCTGCTGGGCGCCGCCGCCTCCCTGGGCACGGTGGCGGTCATGACGCTGCTCATCAACTTCCGGCACCTGGTATACGGTCTGTCCATGCTGGAGAAGTTCCGTGGCATGGGTCCCCGCAAGCTCTATATGATCTTCTCCCTCACCGACGAAACCTATGCCCTGCTGTCCTCAGCCCGGGCCCCGGTGGGGGTGGACCCCCGGAATTTCTATTTTGCCATCGCCCTGCTGGACCAGAGCTACTGGATTCTGGGCTCGGTCATCGGCGCAGTGGCCGGGGCGCTGATCCCCTTCAGCACCGAGGGGGTGGACTTCGCCATGACCGCCCTGTTCGTGGTTATCGCCGTGGACCAGTGGAGGAGCTACCGGAGGCACCTGCCCGCCGTTCTGGGGGCCGGGGTGACGGTGCTGTTTCTGATTGTCCTGGGCCACTTCTTCGGCCAGGATCAGATGCTGCTCATCTCGCTGGGCGTGATTGTGCTGTGCCTGCTGGTCCTGCGGGACAGGCTGGACGAGAAGGAGGAAGAGACATGCTGAGCACCGCAGGGGCCGTCGCCGCCATCGCGGTCATGGCCATTATCACCTTTCTGACCCGCGCCCTGCCCTTCCTTCTCTTTGACCGGGGGGAGTCGCCCCCCAAGCTGGTCCTCTACCTGGGCCGGGTTTTGCCACCGGCCATCATCGCCATGCTCATCGTATACTGTCTCCGGGGCGTGTCCTTTGCCGCCCCCGGCGGCTGGGTGCCCCAGCTCGTGTCCGTGGCGGCGGTGGTGATCCTTCACCTGTGGCGCAGCAATACCCTGCTGAGCATCTTCGGAGGCACCATTTTGTATATGGTGCTTGTCCAGGCCGTGTTTCCCTAACGCAAGCGCCCGCCCCCAAAAGGGGGCGGGCGCTTTTGCCCGGTTCAGCGGGTGCGCAGGCACATCACCCGTTCGCCGTGGGTGTCCCGCTCGCCGGTAAAGCGGAAGCCGAAGGACTCGTACAGCGCCGCAGCCGGCCGGTTGGCCTCCACCACGCTGAGGTAGATCCGCTTTTTGTGGTACTCCCGCTCCAGCCGCTCCAGCAGGGCGGCCAGCGCGGCCCGGCCGTACCCCCGGCCCTGAAAGCGGCGGTCGATCAGCAGCCGGTCCAGCCACAGCCGTCCAAAGGGCAGGTACTCCCAGAAAAAGCCGTACATGGCGAAGCCTATGAGGGCATCCCCATCATAGACCCCCACGGGCCGCCAGCACCGCCGCCGGTCCGCCTCGGCCAGGCACTCCGCCACGCTCTCCACAAAGCCCTCCTGTCCGGGGGCCGTCTCCAGCCGCTCTACAGCGGCCCTGGAAGCCACGGTCACCGGCTCCAACCGGATTTTCATCGTCTCACGCTCCATATACGCGAAAACACAGGCCCGCCGCCTTTCGCGGGCCTGTGCCTTCGTAATTGAAAGAAGAGAGGAAAGAGAGGGGGCGTGGTCATCTCTGACCACGCTGTTATCCTATTCCATCCCTGTGAACCCCTTTTGAACCGGATATGAATATTTTGTAAAGGAATGACCCGCTTACTCCGCCAGCAGTTCGGCCACGGCGGTCAGATAGTTGGGCTCTAGCTCCTCAATCCGGCCCGCGTCGCAGGCGGCGGCCACGGCCGGATCAATGGGCAGGCGGGCCAGCACCTTCAGGCCCAGATCGGCGGCCACCCGCTCGATGTGGCTCTCGCCGAAGATGGCGTGCTCCTTGCCGCAGTCGGGGCAGCGGAAGTAGCTGTAGTTCTCCACCAGGCCCAGAACGGGGATGTGCATCATCTCGGCCATCTTGACGGCCTTGGTGACAATCATGCTCACCAGATCCTGGGGGGTGGTGACCACCACGATGCCGTCCACCGGCAGGGACTGGAACACCGTCAGGGGCACGTCGCCGGTTCCGGGGGGCATATCCACAAACAGGTAGTCCACGTCGCCCCAGATGACGTCCGTCCAGAACTGCTTCACCGCCCCGGCGATCACCGGGCCGCGCCACACCACCGGGTCGGTCTCGTTCTCGGTGAGCAGGTTGAGGCTCATAATCTCGATGCCGGTTTTGGTCTCCGCCGGGTAGATACCCAGCTCGCTGCCCTCGGCCTTGGTGTGGACGCCGAAGGCGGCGGGGATGGAGGGGCCGGTGATGTCGGCGTCCAGGACGCCCACCTTCTTGCCCATGCGGCGCATGGCCACCGCCAGAGAGGAGGTGACCAGGCTCTTGCCCACGCCGCCCTTGCCGCTGACCACGGCGATGACCTTCCCGATGTGGGACAGGCCGTTGGCCGGGGCGCGGAAGTCCTGGGGCGCGGTGCGCTCCCCGCAGCTCTCGCCGCAGGAGGAGCAGTCGTGCGTACAATCGGACATGATTTTCGTTCCTTCTTTCCTATGTGATTAACAGGGTTTTGGGCGGGACATACGGACGGCGGACTGGGACACGGCCGCGATATATCGCGGCCCTGCCCCGCCGCGCCGCCCATACAATCCGCAGGGCCCGCGGCCGCCTGACGGGCGCACACGCAGGTGCGCCCCTACGGGTGGCCTTCTGATACGGCACAGAGGGCGGCCTGTGTGCCGCCCCGCCGGTCAGTAGTGGTAGCTCCCCCCGCCGATGAACTCCCGCAGCAGGGAGTCGGGGGCCACCAGGGCGGGATCCACCGGCTCAAAATACCGGAAGGCGTCCACCAGATCGTGGTACTCCTGCCAGCGCTCGTTGTCGGGGGGCACCTGCTCCACCGCCGCCCGCAGGGCGTCGGCGTAATGGGCAAAGACCGGCACCTCATAGCGCAGGGAGGAGTCGATGATCACATGGGCGCGGCCCTTGTAGGGCGAGATATACGTTTTCTCCCCCCGGCGGACATTATACCACATCAGCAGCGTTTCCAACAGGTCTGTCCCGCGGAAATTGTAGTCCCGCACGGCGCGGCGGGAGATGCGCATCCAGGTGCCCTTGAAGCGCAGCTGCTCCCCCTCCAGGATGTTGGAGCGGGCGGAGATATACATGCCCGTGGCCTCCGGGTGGCGGCCGGCAATGTCGTCGTTGAGGGCGTGGATGCCCTCGAAGATGGCGATCTCGTCCTTCCCCAGCCGCAGGGGAGTGCCCCGGCTGTCGTTGCGCATCTGGCGGGCGAACTCGAAGTGGGGGACGATGACCTCCTCCCCCCGGGACAGCCGGTCAAAGGTCTCGTCCAGCAGCTCCATGTCCAGCAGTTTCGGGGACTCGTAGTCGATGTCCCCCTCCGGCGTGCGGGGGGCGGTCCTGCGGTTGAGGGTCTTGAAGTAGTTGTCCATGGACACCGTATGGGCGTTGACCCCCCGGCGCTCCAGCTCCCGCTCCACCTTCATGGCCGTGGTGGTCTTGCCCGAGCCAGAGGGGCCGGACAGAAGCACGATGGGGCTCTCCTTCATCCGCGCCAGGATCTTGTCCACGGCGGCGTGGATGCGCTCCTGGTAGTGGGCGTCACACTCGGCCAGAAAGGCGGCCGGGTCCCGCCGGATTTTTTCGTTGATCTCACTGAGCTGATAGGGCATGTCTTCCCTCCTTTACCTTCCGTGCGCGGCGTAAAATTGGGCCACTCTGGCCTTGTCCGCGCAGATAGCGTCGATCTTCTGGATGTACTCCTGGGGGTATTTGGCGTTGGCCAGGCGCTCGATGTACCCGGTGGCGCGGTCAACCAGCTTGGTCACTCCGCCGCCCCCCAGGGAGACTATGGTGTGCAGCTCCTCCATCATGCAGATGTTGTAGAGGCTCTCGGCGCCGGGCCGGCACCAGCCCACGTTCTCAAAGGAGCCGGACATGTACTTCTGACGGTAGAGGTAGTAGGGCCTCTGCCCGGCCGCCCGCAGGGCGGCCCAGGCGAAATCCAGCATATCCGCCACCGCCGCGCCGGAGGGCAGGCCGCCCCCCTCCTCCATCAGCCGGGAGCCCTTTTTCAGGGCCAGGGTGTGCACCGTCACGTTCTCCGGCCCCAGGTCCAGCACCTGCTCCAGGGAGGCGCGGAAGCCCGCCGCGCTGTCGCCGGGCAGCCCGGCGATGAGATCCATGTTGATGCAGCCGATGCCGCTCTCCCGGGCCAGGGCGTAGGCCCGGAGGATGTCGTCCGCCCGGTGGGCCCGGCCCATCCGCTCCAGCACCGCGTCCTGCATGGTCTGGGGGTTCACCGACACCCGCGAGCACCCCCGGCGGGCCAGCACCGCCAGCTTCTCCGCCGTGATGGTGTCCGGCCGCCCGGCCTCCACCGTGTACTCGGTGCAGCCCGACAGGTCGATGTGGTCCGCCAGCTCCCCCATGAGCCGGTCGAGCTGGGGGGCGGAGAGGGTAGTGGGGGTGCCGCCGCCGAAGTAGACGGTGCGCACCCGCAGCCCCGCGTCCGCCAGCATGGCCCCCGTGGCGGCCAGCTCCCGGCACAGGGCGTCCAGGAAGGGGTCAATAAGCTTGAGGGCCCGCCCCACGTCGGCAGAGACGAAGGAGCAGTAGGCGCACCGGGTGGGGCAGAAGGGGATGCCCACATAGAGGGAGACCTCACCGGGGGCCAAGCTGCGCAGGGCCGCCAGGCTGGCCCCGGCGCAGTCCATGGCCAGCCGCCGCCGTCCCTCCGTCACCCGATAGGTGTCCCGCAGCAGCCGCTCCGCCTGGGCCGGGCTGGCCCCGGCCAGCATGGCCTTGGTGGGGATCTTCACCGGCCGCACCCCGGTCAGCGCCCCCCAGGGGGGCTCGCTGCCCCGGGCGGCGGTGCCCGCGTCGTAGAAGGCCAGCTTCAAAATCCGCTGGAGCGCCCGGTCGGTGGACAGCGGGTCGGTCAGCTCCGCCGTCCGGCACCGGCGGGCGGCCCGGTATTCCCGTCCCCCACAGCTCAGCGCCGCCGTGGCGGTGGCCCAGACCGTCCCCCGGTGCAAGGAGAGCACCAGCGCGTCCTCCCCTGGCGCCGGGGGCCCGGCGGGATACTCCGGCCGCTGGGCGGGGAACAGCGTCAGCAGCATCTGCTCGGCGGCATATTTGTAGTCGTGTCCGTGTAAGTACAGCTTCATGGCCGCCTCCCTTCCCCATGCTGCTGACGCTCCCGCGCCCAATGGCGCGGAGCCGGGCGGGATTCACTTCCGCCCGGCGATACATAAAAATCAGACGGGGCCCCCGCAGGAGCACCGCTCCCGTGGGGAACCAGCAGCATCTGCTCGGCGGCGTATTTGTAGTCGTGTCCGTGTAAATACAGCTTCATGGGCCGTGTCCTTTCTCCGGGGGGCGGCGGCCTTCCGCCTTATCCCTCCATGGCCTCCCGCAGGTAGTAGTTGGTCTTGCGCTCCTGCTCCAGGGTGGAGGCCCCCATGTGGCCGGGAAGCACGTGGTAGTCGCCGGAGAGGCGGCCCAGCCGCCCCAGGGAGGCCATGATCTCCGCGTAGGAGCCGCCCTCGAAGTCGGTGCGGCCCATGGAGCCCTGGAACAGGGTGTCGCCGGTGAGAAGCACGTCCCCCACCTTCAGCGTCACCCCGCCGGGGGTGTGGCCGGGGGTGTGGAGCACCTCAATATCCATCTTCCCCAGCTTCACCACGTCCCCGTCCTGATAGGGCGTCGTCTCCGCGCCGACGGCGGGGAACACGTCGCCCCCCACCAGGGCCGCGTCGGCCGGGTGGAGATACACCGGCACCCCAGGCAGGGCGGCGCACAGCTCGGCCACGCCGCCGGTGTGGTCGAAGTGGGCGTGGGTCAGCAGGATGAGCTTGAGCTCCATCCCGTCCGCCTTCAGTTGGGCCAGGATACGCGCCCCCTCCCCGCCGGGATCCACCACGGCGGCGGTACGGGTCTCCTCATCCTCCAGCAAATAGCAGTTGGTGCCCAGCTGGCCCACCTGCATCACTTTGATCTGCATCCTTTTTCACCTCATCAATGGTTGTCTGTGCCTGCGCCTCCGTGAGCGGCCACAAGGGCCGCCCCTACCGGGCGGAATGTCTCCTGATATGACATCGTATTCGGCGGAATTCGTAGGGGCGGCCCTTGTGGCCGCCCGCAAATGCCGGGAGCAAGTTCGGCCCTACATCTGGTCGGTGTCCAGCAGAATCGTCACCGGCCCGTCGTTCTGCGAATACACCTGCATATCCGCCCCGAACGCCCCACGGGGCTCCCACCCCGCGGGGACCCCGGTTCCCTTTATCTGCCGGGGCGGAGTGAATCCGCCCCGGCATCGAGGTTTTGGCTCCGCCAAAACGCTCGGACGCGCCGGGGGCGCGGGGGCGAGTTCGGCCCTACATCTGGTCGGTGTCCAGCAGAATCGTCACCGGCCCGTCGTTCTGCGAGTACACCTGCATATCCGCGCCGAACCCCCCACGGGGCCCCCGCCCCGCGGGGACCCCGGTTCCCTTTTTATCTGCCGGGGCGGAGTGAATCCGCCCCGGC
>NZ_JH417852.1:0-4075 GCF_000239295.1 Flavonifractor plautii ATCC 29863 | reverse complement strand
CCTACATCTGGTCGGTGTCCAGCAGAATCGTCACAGGCCCGTCATTCTGTGAGTACACCTGCATATCCGCGCCGAACTCGCCGTGCTCCACCTGGAAGCCCCGCCCGGCGCACTCGGCCATAAATTTCTCATAGAGGGGGATGGCCACCGGCGGCTTGGCGGCCCCGGTAAAGCCGGGGCGGCGGGACTTGGTATCGGCATAGAGGGTGAACTGGCTCACCACCAGCAGCGCGCCCCCCACCGCCTCCAGGTTCAGGTTCATCTTCTCGTTCTCGTCCTCAAAAATCCGCAGGCCGCACACCTTGTCGGCCAGCTTTACCGCCTGGGCCTCGGTGTCGCTGAGGCCCACCCCCAGCAGCACCAGCAGCCCCTGGCCGATCTCGCCGTTCACCCGGCCGTCAATGGTGACGGAGGCACTCTTCACTCTGGTAACAACTGCGCGCATCGCTCAAATTCCCTTCTCTTTGTGTGTTGTAGGGGCCGGCACTCCCAGGGCGGCCTCTCCCGCCCGCATCCGTCCGGCGGGCGGGTGTGGGCCCCGCCCCTGCGTTCTCCGCACGGGCCGCCGGGCTACCGGTACTCCCGCACAAACCCCCGTGCGTACAGGGGGTCGATGTCGAACACCGCCGGATCGCCGGCGGAGCACTTGAGGTCGGTGACGTCCACCACGGTCTCAATGGCGCCGATGGCCCCCAGGATGCGGGCCCGCTGGCCGTTGACGCGGACAGTGCGCCGCCGGGCGGCCAGCCAGCGCCGCAGCAGGGCGCCCAGGCCGCCGCCCTGGGCGCGGGCCACGCCGAAGCCGTTCTGATAGCCCACGGGCAGCACCGCCACGCGGGTGGGCCGCCGGAGGACGACGGGACGGGCGCTGCCCACCGTGTGTCCCTTGGGGAGCCAGCGGGTCTCCTCAATGCCCACCTCGCCGTAGCCCACCCGGTACAGCCCGTCGCCGTGGACGCGGCGGCAGCGGCCCAGCAGGGCGGAGCCCGCCCGCACCCCGTCCAGCCGGGCGTCGGCGCAGTGGAGCAGGGCGTAGGACCCGGCGGCGTGGACAACCCCCGTCTCAAAGCCCGCGGCCCGGATGGCCTCCACCACCCGGTGGAACTGCCCCAGCCGGGCGGCCAGATCCTCTCCGCCCTTTTTCCGGGCGTGGAGCTGGGTGCAGATGCCCGACACGGCCACATTGGGCAGGTTGCGGTAGACCGAGAGGATCTTCTCCGGCTCGTCGGCCAGGAAGCCGCCGAAGCCCATGCCGGTGTCGATCTGGATGTGGGCCTCCACCACGGTGGAGCGGGCCTCCGCCGCGCCGTTGAGGGCCATGCCCGTGTCCGCCGAGCCCACGGTGCACACCACGTTCAGGTCGATGAGCTGCTCCAGCTCCGCCCGGTCCACGGTGGGGCGGAGCATCAGAATCTCCTCCTCCACAAAGCCCGCCCTGCGCAGGGCGGCGGCCTCGGCGGGCTCGCTGACGGCGAAGCGGCCGATGCCCTCCTCCCGCAGCAGCCGGGCCAGCTCCACCAGCCCGGCCCCCTGGCCGTCGCCGGTGAGCACCGCGTAGATCACGGCCTCGCCCGCCCGCTCCTTAATGACGCCGATGTTGTTCTTTACGGCCTCCCGCTCGATGACCAGCGTTTTCATGGCCCCGCCTCTCTCTCTCTTGCCTGGTTTTTTCTATTATATACTCCCAGAAAGTTTCCGTCAACGAAAAGGGGTTTCCGCTTGTGTTTCGACAGGAAAAGTGATATGATTTTGAGATTGAAATACTCTTTTTGGAGGAACCAGCTTGAATCGACAGACCACCCGAATTTCCCCCGCGGACATGGACCGCCAGCGGGATTTCTGCCAGAAACTTCATGAGCGGTTCGCCGCCCGGCCGTCCGCGCCCCTGGCCTTTGTGGACACCTACGGCTGCCAGCAGAACGAGGCCGACTCGGAGCGGCTGCGGGGCTACCTCAGCGAGATGGGGTACCAGTTCACCCAGAGTGAGGCGGAGGCCGACCTGATTGTCATCAACACCTGCGCCATCCGGGAGCACGCCGAGATGCGGGTGCTGGGCAACGTGGGCGCGCTGGTGCACACCAAGCGGGCCAAGCCCGGCCAGCTCATCTGCGTGTGCGGCTGCATGGCCCAGGAGCCCCACATGGCGCAGAAGATCAAGGACTCCTACCGGCAGGTGGATCTGGTCTTCGGCCCCCACGCCCTCTGGCGGTTCCCGGAGCTGCTCTACCGCCTTGTGACCCGCCGGGGGCGCATCTTCGACATCGCCGACGAGCCCGGCTCCATCGCCGAGGGCATCCCCCTGGTGCGCCAGGAGGGGGTGAAGGCGTGGGTGAGCATCATGTACGGCTGCAACAACTTCTGCACCTACTGCATCGTGCCCTACGTCCGTGGGCGGGAGCGCTCCCGGAAGCCGGAGATCATCCTGGACGAAATCCGCGGCCTGGTGGCCGAGGGGTACAAGGACATCACCCTTCTGGGCCAGAACGTCAACTCCTACGGCAAGGATCTGGACGAGCCCATGGATTTTGCGGATCTGCTCAAGGCGGCCGCGGAGCTCCCCGGGGACTTCCTGCTCCGCTTCATGACCAGCCACCCCAAGGACGCCTCCCAGAAGCTCTTCGACACCATGGCGTCCTCCCCCAAGATCGCCCCCTGCTTCCACCTGCCCTTCCAGGTGGGGAACGACCGGATTCTGAAGGCCATGAACCGGGTGTACGACCGGGCGGGCTACCTGGACAAGGTGCGCCGCCTGCGCCAGGCCATCCCCGACGTGGTGATCACCTCCGACGTGATTGTGGGCTTCCCCGGCGAGACCGCCGAGGAGTTCGAGGACACCATGACCCTCATCGACGCGGTGCGCTTCGACGCGCTGTTCACCTTCATCTTCTCCCCCCGGGAGGGCACCCCCGCCGCCAAAATGGACGATCCCATCCCCAAGGCGGAGAAGGCGGCCCACTTCCAGCGGCTGGTGGAGCGGCAGGACCAGATTTCCGAGGAAAAGCACGCCGCCTACATCGGAAAAACCGTCCGCTGCCTGGTGGACGGGCGGGACGACAAGGGCCTCACCGCCCGCACCCCCGGCAACCGGCTGGTGCGTCTGACCGGGGACGAGGGCCTGATCGGCCAGTTTGTGGACGTGAAGATCACCGGGGCCAACAAGTGGTCCCTATCCGGGGAGCCGGCCTGACCCGGCCAGCTCCAGCCCCAGGCCCAGCCCGCAGCGGAACAGCGCCCGCTCATACCGGAAGTCCCGCTCGGCGCGGGCCGCCGCCAGACGCTCCAGCCGCGCCCTGGCCTCCGGCGGCAGGTTGGCCTCCAGCCACTCCTCCGCCTCGTCCATCCGCCGCCCGGCCAGACAGTATTCCGGGTCGCCGTTCAGATAATACGCAATCCGGTTTTCCTGGATATAGTTGTAGAGAACGTCTAAAATTTGTTCCATCGGATAGCCCCCCGATCTTTGACCGAACGGTCAATTCTATTTCTATTATACATTGCCCATTCGGTCAATGTCAAGGAGGTTTTATGGCAACTTTTGCAGAACGGCTTTTGCTCCTGCGGGAAGAAAAGCATGTCTCTCAGTCCGTGGCCGCGAATGCCTCGGGAATTAACCTCCGAACCTATCACCGCTATGAGAATGGCGAACGGGAGGCCTCCGTCAGCACGCTGATCCGCATGGCGGATTATTTTGGGGTAACGATCGACTATCTGGTGGGCCGCAGTGACGCCCGATAGGCCGGAGCGGAAGAACCCCCGCCTGCGGGGGTGGGACTACGGCGCGGGCGGCACCTATTTTGTGACGTTCTGCACCTCAGCGCACCGCCCCGTCCTCTCCTCCATCCGTAGGGGCGACCCTTGTGGTCGCCCGCCCCTCGTTCTCACCCCGCTGGGGGAGTGCGTGGCGGAGGCCATCGCGCTTACCGGGGTACGGGTGGAGCACCAGGTTATCATGCCCAACCATGTCCATCTGCTCCTGACGCTGGAACGGGCGGCCACAAGGGCCGCCCCTACAGGGGCCGGGACGCAGGCCGCCGCAAGGATTGTCCCCGCAGACGGCCAAACGCGAGTAGCCGCAAGG
>NZ_JH417851.1:33751-78112 GCF_000239295.1 Flavonifractor plautii ATCC 29863 | reverse complement strand
CGCGGGCATCTGCCCGCGCCGCATGCTTATGGATTTTTTACTTGGTGCCGAAGATACGGTCACCGGCGTCGCCCAGGCCGGGGACGATGTAGCCATGGTCGTTGAGCTTCTCGTCCAGAGCGGCACAGTAGATATCCACATCAGGGTGGTCGTGGTGGACCCGCTGAATGCCCTCGGGAGCGGCGATGATGTTCATAAGCTTGATATTTTTGACCTCATAATTTTTGATAAACTGGATGGCCGCAGAGGCAGAGCCGCCGGTTGCCAGCATGGGGTCCAGAATGATGACCTCCCGCTCGGCGATGTCGTTGGGCATCTTGCAGTAGTACTCCACCGGCTCCAGGGTGTCGGGGTCCCGGTACAGGCCGATATGGCCCACCTTGGCGGAGGGAATAAGGGTCAGGATGCCGTCCACCATACCCAGGCCGGCCCGCAGAACGGGGACAATGGCCAGCTTTTTGCCTGCGATGGTTTTGAATTTGGCGGTGGTGATGGGAGTTTTGATCTCCACCTCCTCCAGGGGCAGGTCGCGGGTGGCCTCATAGCACATCAGCGTGGCGATCTCTGAGACCACCTCACGGAAGTCCTTAACTCCGGTGTTCTCATCCCGCAGGATGGACAGCTTGTGCTGCAGCAGAGGGTGGTCCAAAATGTGTACTTTTTCCATGTCCATGGCACGATTCCCCTTTGTGTTGTTCTTTTTCCAGCCGCTCCCGTTCCGCTTGGGAGAGCCGGTGGTAATTGGGCGTCAGTCCGGCCGCGTCGGTCAGCCTGCCCGCTCTGGTCAGCTCCAGTGCACACCGGGCAACCCCCCAGGCACTCTGGTGCCGCAGGTGGGGAGGCGCCAGCCGGATGTCCAACCCCAGTTCCTTGAGGGTAGTATAGCATAAAAGTGCGCCGTCTCCAACCAGAAATTGCGGATTCCCGCTCTTTTTTAGCTCGTCGGCCAGGGCGTCCAGGCCCACGGCCCGGTCGGGGCACAGGCGCTCCAAGCGGCCGCCTGCCGCACGGAAGCGGGCGTTGTAGACCTGGTTCCGGCGGGCATCCATGACTGCACAGATCTCCCCGTCCAGGTGGGCCAGACACCAGGCCATGGACTCCAGGGTAGAGCAGGCCGCGCAGGGCTTGTTCCCCGGCCAGGCCAGCCCCTTGGCGGCGGCGACGCCGATGCGCAGGCCGGTGAAGGAGCCGGGCCCGGCCGCCACGGCGATGAGCTCCACCGCGTCCAAGGCGGTTCCGCAGTTGTCCAGCAGGGATACGGCCATGGGCATGAGGGTGCGGGAGTGGGTCAGGCCATTGTTCTGGAAGGACTGGGCAATCAGAGCCTCATCCTCACACAGCGCCACCGAGCAGGCGGTGGCGGAGGACTCCAGGGCCAATATTTTCATGCGTCCGTCCCTCCCGTGATGGTAATGATGCGCTCTCCTTCACCGGCTCCCCGCCGTATGTCCACCCGGAGCACGCCGTCCTCCAGCGCGTCGCTGACAATCTCGCTCCACTCCACGGCGCACACGCCGCCCCGGGCCAGATAGTCTTCCCACCCGATGTCGAACAGCTCGTCGGAGGAGCCCAGCCGATACATGTCAAAGTGGAACAAGGGCAGACGGCCCCCCTCATATTCGTTGACAATGGTAAAGGTGGGGCTGGTGACCCGGTCGGGAACGCCCAATCCCCGGGCCAGTCCCCGTGTGAAAGCGGTCTTTCCCGCCCCGAGATCTCCGGTAAAGGCGACCACCGTCCCCGCTGTCAGCCGGGCGGCCAGCGCCTCGCCCAGCGCCTCGGTCTCTGCTGGGGAGTTGGATATATATTCCATATAACACCTCGAATGTGAAAATTCGCTTAAATATTATACCACACCCGTTTACCAAACGCAAAAAAGATGGTAAACTAAATTGATTTTAAGCACGGTTTTGGAAGGGAGGGATGTGGTTGAACTGGCTGACCGATTCGATCCGCGAATTTATACACCGGGGCGACCGGCTGTTGCTGACGCTCTGCCTGCTGGCCAGCGGCTTCGGAATGGTGCTGATTTACAGCGCCACCCGTTATATGAACCACTCGGCGGGGTTGCGCTGCATGCTGATCCAGGCGGTGGGTATCGTTCTGGGGGTGTTCGTCTATATCGCCATGTCCTCGGTTGATATTGAGCTGTTTACGGAAAAATCCTGGAAATGGCTCTTTTTGTTTGGACTGTTCATCAATTTGCTGCTCCTGACCCCACTGGGGATCGGCGCGGATGAGACAGGCAACAACAGTTGGCTGAGTATTCCCGGCTTTCCGGTCAATCTGCAGCCGGCGGAGCTGGCCAAGCTGACCTTCGTACTGCTGCTGGCCTGGCAGATGAACCGGCAGCGGGAGCGGGGACTCAGCCGCCCCTCCTCCGTATTCCAGTTGGCGGGCCACACCCTGGTCATGATCGGGTTGATTGTGGCGACCTCCGGCGATTTCGGTATGGCGCTGACCTATGCCTTTATCTTTGTCATCATGGCTTGGGCGGGCGGGGTGAAAAAACGGTGGTTCCTGCTGGCCATTGTGGTTTGTGTCATAGGGGCCGTGCTCATTTGGCCCCACATCAGCGACAAGTACTTCGCCCGGCGTATCACCGTGGTCATCGATCATATTATGGGCAATACGGAGACCATCAGCGAACAGACTCAGGGACAGGGCTTTCAGCAGACCCGCAGCATCCTGGCTATCGGCAGCGGGGGGCTGTTCGGCATGGGGTATCTCAAGGGGATTCAGACCCAGAGCCTCTCTGAGTCTGCCCTGCCCGCCCGGCACACCGACGAGATCTTTGCGGTCTGCGGAGAGGAGTTCGGCCTGATCGGGTGTATTGTTCTGCTGTTCCTGCTGGGAGCGATCATTGCCCGCTGCATCTGGGTGGCGCGGCGGGCCTGCTCGCCTCAAAGCGCTTTCATCGCCATGGGGTACGCAGGGATGCTGTTGGCCCAGGTTGGAGTCAACGTGGGAATGTGTCTCTATGTGTTCCCCGTTGTGGGGCTGACACTGCCGTTCATCAGCTATGGCGGCACCTCCATCGTCACCATGTTTGCGGCCATGGGCATTATCTCCAGTATCAAAATGCGCTCCCTTCCGAGCTGGCTGCGGGATCGGAGCCGTATTTGAACCAGTGGACGGGGGCTGGCCGATTTGGATAGCCTCCGCCGTATATTCTCCTTGATTTGGCAAAGACTACGGATGATTTCCAAACAAGGAGGTAATTGTCTTGAAACACCGCGTCCTTCTGCGCCGCGCTCTGCCGCTGGCAGTGCTGGCGGCGGTCCTGTACTCCGCTGGCTGGCCTGCATCTGCCTTTTTCTTCCAAAAAGATGAGGCGGTCCCAACCGTGGCGGCCATGACCAAAAACGGCCCGGCGGCGGAACCCATCTCCTTTTCCGAGGAGGACTTCGTTGTGGAAGGCTCCGGCAAGCTGGACAGCATTGTGATCACCACTCTGCCGGATGCCGCGGTCGGCTGTCTCACCCTGGGCGCTCAGGGCATCCAGGTGGGCGACGTGATTGCTATGGAGGCGGTGGACGGACTGCGCTTCACCCCTCTGGCCGCACCGGCCGGCCTGGAGGCTCAGTTCCAGTTCACCCCGGTCTTTTCCGACGGGCGGAGCGGCGATGCCGTCACCGTTGAACTCTACCTGCTGGCCGAGGCAAACGGCGCGCCGGTGGCGGAAAACCTGGAGCTCACCACCTACAAAAATGTGGCGGTGACGGCCCAGTTTTCCGCCGTAGACCCCGAGGGGGATCTGCTCACGTATCATATCCTCAACAAGCCCGCCCGCGGGGCGGTGACCATGCCGGAGGACGGCAGCAGCGAATTTGTCTACACTCCCTATGAAAACAAGACTGGCAAGGACTCCTTCACCTATGTGGCGGTGGATGCGGTGGGCAACTCCTCCGACCCCGCTACCGTTAAGATCAAGATTGAAAAGCCGAATACCAAGGTCACCTACGCCGACATGGACGGCGACCCGGCCCATAAGGCTGCCATCCGACTGGCAGAGGAGGGGATCTTCGTGGGCGAGTGCATGGGTGGGGCCTATTTCTTCCAGCCCGACACCGCTGTGACCCGCGGGGAATTCGTGGCTATGGCCATGAACGCCGCCGGTATGGAAGCCCTGGAGGACGTAGAGCGCACCGGCTTTGCCGACGATGTGTCGATTCCCACCTGGGCCAAGCCCTATGTCTCCTCCGCGCTGAAGGCGGGACTGGTGCAGGGCAGCCGCTCCAGCGATGGGCAGGTAGTGTTCCAGGCGGAGGAGCCCATCACCGCGGCAGAGGCGGCGGTGCTCCTGGACCGGGCCCTTCAGGTGACTGACGTGTCCGCCGATACGCTGGCGGAGGAGGGGATTCCCACCTGGGCGGCCCAGTCTGCCGCCAATCTTGCCACCTGCGGCGTACTGTCGCTGGACGGAGGCCTGAGTGCCCCCCTTACCAGGGGCGAGGCGGCCGAGCTGCTGTGCGGCGCGCTGGAGTTGCAGGACAGCCGGGATGGCGGCTGGTTCTGAACTCTGAACAGAGAGAATGGGCCGGTTCCGTAGGGAACCGGCCCATTGCCTATGTGCGGCGCACCAGAAGCGAGAGACCCAGGGCGGCCGAGGCGCCGCCCAGCAGGACGAAAAAGCCCCAGAGAAAATTCCAGCAGGGGGAGGTCACATCAAACATCCAGGCCAGCAGGGAGTGCCAAAAGGACAGGCCGGCGGCAATGGCAAGGAGATCGAACAGGACATAGCTGCCGCCGAAGAGGTAGATCCACCGCCACCAGGGATTGCGGCCCCAATTCCGAAAGAAGGTGGCGACGCCCGCCAGGCACAGCACGGCCAGAAGGCCCATCAGGCCGAAGTAGAGGGGACCCTTTTGTGTCAGAACCCCCAGCCAGAAGGCGGCGTAGCTCTCCCGGTCCGCCAGCCCCCAGACACGGTGCAGATGAAACGCCCCAAAGAAGAGGAAAAACAGCGGCTCATACCACGCGATTTTCACAGCGCACCCCCCAATCTCCGCTCTACTCTACCACAGAGGAGGTGCTTTTGCAAGAATTGGACGGGGAAGGTTCGAAAGAAGGTTGAGAATAGGCCGGAACCGTGCTATAATATACCACTAGTGCGTATCATATTGTATCAAACTCTCGAACGAGGTGTGCTATGAAAATTGTTGTGCTGGCAGGGGGACTGTCTCCAGAGCGGAATGTGTCCCTCTCCACAGGAACCATGGTGACCGAGGCGCTGCGGGCGCTGGGCTACCGGGCGGGCCTGATCGACTTATATTTCGGCCTGGAGACGGGCGGGGCGGACGAGGCGTTTTTTGACGCGCCTGTGTCCGAGGCCTACAAGAAAATCAGCCGCGAGGCTCCGGATCTGGATCAGGTGCGGCGCGGCCGGAAGGGGGACAGCCCCAGCATGTTCGGCCCCGGGGTGCTGGAGTTGTGCCGGATGGCCGACATGGTATTCCTGGCCCTCCACGGCACCTGCGGCGAGGACGGGCGGGTGCAGGCCGCCTTTGATCTGATGGGAATTCCCTACACCGGCGCGGGCTATCTGGGCAGCGCCATCGCCATGGACAAGGATCTGACCAAGCGGATGGTGGCCGACGTGGTGTCCACCCCCGGCTGGAAGACCGTCGCCTACACCGCCGCGGACATCGACCGACTGGTAGAGACTGCCCGCTTGCCCCTGGTGGTCAAGCCGGTGGCCAGCGGCTCCTCCATCGGTGTATCCATCGCCCACACGGCGGAGGAGCTGCGCCGGTCCCTCACTGAAGGACTGGCCCTGGGTGGGCGCACGGTGCTGGAGGAGTACATCAGGGGCCGGGAGATCCAGGTGGGCATCCTGGAGGATAAAGCCCTGCCCTCCATTGAGATCATCCCCAAGCAGGGCTTTTACGACTATGCCAACAAGTACCAGCCCGGCGCCGCTCTGGAGGTCTGCCCGGCGGAGATTACTCCGGAGGAGGAGGCGCGTGTGCGGGCCGCGGCCCTGCGGGTGTACGAGACACTGGGGCTGTCGGTGTACTCCCGCGCGGACTTCATCCTCACGGAGGACGGGGAGCCCTGGTTCCTGGAGATCAACACCCTGCCCGGCATGACACCCACCAGCCTGCTGCCCCAGGAGGCCGCGGCGGCGGGCATTGACTACAACGAGCTGTGCCAGCGCATTGTGCACGCCTCTCTGGAGGCCCGAAAACAGGGAAGATAAGGAGCGGAAACGGATTATGGAGCCGATGACCATACGTGAAATCATGGACGCGGTCGGCGGTAAGCTGCTGGGAGAGTTTGGGGATATCAACCGGATGGTGGGACGGGTGGAGACGGACAGCCGCACCATCCACGCCGGGTCCCTCTTTGTGCCCCTGGTAGGGGAGCGATTCGACGGCCACGCCTACATCAACGCCGCCCTGGAGGGGGGCGCTGCGGGCTGCTTTACCCAGCGGGAGCGGGAGAGCTATCTGCCGGGCAAGTTCTATATCAAGGTGGACTCCACCCAGCGGGCCCTGCGGGATCTGGCCAAGTATTACAAGAAAAAGTTCCCCATACCCGTGGTGGCCCTGACGGGCTCGGTGGGTAAGACCACCACCAAGGACATGGTGGCGGCGGTGCTGGGGGAGAAGTACCGGGTGCTCAAGACCGAGGGCAACCTGAACAACGAGATCGGCGTGCCCATGACCCTGCTGCGCCTCAGCGGGGAGCACGAAATTGCCGTGCTGGAGCTGGGCATGAACCACGCCGGGGAGATCGACTACCTCTCCGCCCTGGTGGAGCCCGACGTGGTGCTGATGACCAACATCGGCGACTCCCACATCGAGCACTTCGGCTCCCGGGAAAAGATCCTGGAGGCCAAGAGCGAGATCTTCCACCATGTCAAGTCCGGCGCCTTCGTGGTCATCAATGGGGACGATCCCCTGCTGAACACCCTGCCGGGGAAGCTCCCCTATGCGTTCACCCGCGTGGGCGCCGGAGAGGGGCTGGACTATCGGGCGGAGGGGCTGGTCAGCGACGGCAAGAGCCATATGACCTGTGAAGTGAAAACACCTCACAACTATTTCCGGGTGGAGATTCCCGCCCTGGGCGACCACATGATCTACCCCACGCTGATGGCGGCGGCGGTGGGGGAGCACTTTGGCCTGACGCAGACGCAGATTGCCGACGGCGTGCTCCACTTTGCCCCCACCAAAATGCGTATGAACCTGCTCCACCGGGGCGATGACATCACCATCCTAAACGACACCTACAACGCCAACCCCCAGTCCATGCGGGCGGCGGTGGAAGTGCTCTCCAGTGCCCGGGGAGCGTATAAGGTAGCCGTACTGGGCGACATGTTCGAGCTGGGGCCCCTGGCCCCCGCCCTCCACGCCGGCGTGGGCGACTACCTGGGCAAGGCGGGCATCGACTGCCTGGTGGCGGTGGGCGAGCTGGCAAGGCACATCCATGACGCAGCCCAGGCCGCCGGCGTGCCGGAGTGCTATTACTGCCCCACAAAGGCGGAGGCCAGGCCGGTGCTGGACGGCGTGGTGCGGCCCCATGCCACCATTCTGGTCAAGGCCTCCCGCGGCATGGCGCTGGAGGAGCTGGTGGATTATCTGCTCACCATCACAGGGGAGGCATAAAAGGGCCGCCGGGTGTCCGCCCGGCGGCCAGCAGGGGCCGGTGTTCCCATCGGCCCGTCTTTATCCAAACAGCTTTTGCAGATTCTCCTGAAAGGGCGGGTAGATGACCCCCTTCTCGGTGATGATGCCGGTGACCAGACTGTGGGGGGTCACGTCGAAAGCGGGGTTGCAGACCTCCACCGACTCCGGGGCGGTGCGGGTGCCGTACAGGGTGCGCACCTCGTCCCTGTCCCGCTCCTCGATGGGGATGCCGCTCCCGTCGGCCAGAGACAGGTCGATGGTGGAGCAGGGGAGGGCCACATAAAAAGGAATGCCGTGGTAATGGGCGTTGACCGCCACGGAGTAGGTTCCGATCTTGTTGGCAAAGTCGCCGTTGGCGGCCATGCGGTCACACCCCACTACAGCCAGGTCAATCTTCCCCTTGGCCATCAGGCTGGCGGCCATGTTGTCCGCGATCAGGGTGGCGGGGATGTGGTCGGATACCAGCTCGTAGGCCGTCAGGCGGGCTCCCTGGAGGAGCGGTCGGGTCTCATCACAGTAAACCATATTTACTTTACCAGCTTCATGGGCCGCGCGGATGACACCCAGTGCCGTGCCGTAGCCGCCGGTGGCCAGGGCCCCGGCGTTGCAGTGGGTGAGGATGCGGGCGTGCTCCGGCACCACCGCCGCCCCGTGGGCCCCCATGGCCCGGCACATGGCCACGTCCTCGGCGTGGATGGCCTTGGCCTCGGCGATCAGCGGTTCTGCCGCGCCGCCGCACTCCTTTGCCTTGCGTTCCATGCGCTCCAGGGCCCAGAACAGGTTGACCGCTGTGGGCCGGCTGGCGGCCAGTGTCTCCTTGGCCTCGTCCAGCCCCTCACCGGCCAGGGCGGCCAGGCAGTAGGCATAGGCGGCGGCCACACCGATGGCGGGGGCGCCCCGCACCACCATGGTGCGGATGGCATCGGCCACTGGCCGGTAATCGGTATAGGGGAGCCACACTTCGGTCACGGGGAGCTTGGTCTGGTCGAGCAGGTAAAGGGTATTTCCTTCCCATCGGATGGCGTCCATAGGGAAAACCTCCATTCCTTGATTTCGTCTTTCACTATATCACAACGGACAACAGGAGTAAACAAATGATTGATATCTCCATCTCGAACCTGTCCAAGGAGTTCGAGGTAGGCAAAAAGATACTGGACGGCCTGACCTTTCAGGTAGACCAGGGGGAGCGGGTGGGCCTGCTGGGCAAAAACGGCGCCGGCAAGACCACACTGTTCAAAGTCCTCACTGGGGAGCTGGACTGGGATGAGGGCGAAGTGCATGTGGCCCCCGGCAAAGGGGTGGGCCTCATCTCACAGATCCCGGTTTACCCGCCCGCCTACACCGTGGAGGATGTGCTTCAGACGGCCTTTGACCGGCTTCACGCCATGGAGGCCGAGATGGCCCGCCTCGCCGAGCAGATGGGCGCCGACACAGACCCCGCCCTGCTCAGGCGGTACGACGCCCTCACCGCCGCTTTTGAGGCGGGGGGCGGCTACGATACCCAAACGGAGCTGAATAAGGTGTGCAATGGCCTGGAGATTTCCCAGGACATGCGGGGGCAGCTTTTTTCCTCCCTCTCCGGCGGGGAGAAGACCCGGGTCAACCTGGCCCGCCTGATTCTGGAGGATACCGATATCCTCCTGCTGGACGAGCCCACCAACCACCTGGATCTCCGGGCCACCGAATGGCTGGAGGAGTATCTGGACCGTTACAAGGGCACCGTGCTGGCCATCTCCCACGACCGCTGGTTCCTGGACCGGGTGGTACGCCGGGTCATCGAGATCCACGATGGCAAGGCGGAGTTTTACGCGGGCAACTACAGCTTTTATGTGGAGGAGAAGGAGCGGCGCTACGAGGAGAAGCTCAAGCAGTACGAGAAGGAGCAGGCCAAGCTTGAGCAGCTCCAAGAGGCGGCGGACAAGCTGCACCTGTGGGCTTTTATGGGCAACGACAAGCTGCACAAGCGGGCCTTTTCCATCGAAAAGCGCATGGAGCGCATCCGCACCACCGACAAGCCCACCAAGGAGCGGCGCTTAGACATAAAATTCGGGGAGAGCGAGTTCCGGGGGGACGAGGTGCTCACCATCAAGGAGCTGAAGAAGTCCTTTGACGGGCGCACTCTCTTTGACCACGTGAACCTGGAGGTCATCGGCGGCGAGCGCATTGCCCTGCTGGGCGACAACGGCACCGGCAAGTCCACCCTGCTGAAGATTTTGCTGGGGGAAGAGGAGCCGGACTCCGGAAAGTTGCGCATGGGACCGACTGTAAAGGTGGGGTACCTGCCTCAGATCATCCGCTTCTCCCACCCGGAGCGCAATCTGGTGGACACCATGATCTACGACCAGGACTGCTCCACCCAGACGGCCCGCAATCGGCTGGCGGCCTTCAACTTCCGGGGGGAGGACGTGTTCAAGCCCGTGTCCGCCCTCTCCGGCGGGGAGCAGAGCCGCCTGCGCCTGTGTATGCTCATGGACGAGAAGATCAATCTGCTGATCCTGGACGAGCCCACCAACCACTTGGACGTGGCCAGCCGGGAGTGGATTGAGGAGGCGGTGGAGAGCTACGAGGGCAATCTGCTCTTTGTCTCCCACGACCGCTACTTCATCAACCGCTTTGCCACCCGTATCTGGATGCTGGAGAACGGACAGATCATTGATTTCCGGGGGACCTTTGAGGAGTACCGGGCCGCCCAGGAGCGGAAACGGCTCCAGGCCGCGGTCCTCGTCAAGGCGGAACCGGAGAAGCCGAAAAAGGAAAAGCACCGCCGTCCCGGCGGTACGAAAGAGCTGGAGAAGCAGGTGGCCGCGGCGGAGCGGGCGGTGGCCAAGGCGGAGGAGCGGCAATACGAGCTGACCCTCAAGGCCGAGGAGGTGGCCTCCAACTATCTGGAGCTGCAGAAGGTCTATGACGAGCAGAAGGCCCTGGAGGAGGAGATCGCCGCGCTTTACACGAAGTGGGAGACGCTGGCGGCCGAGCTGGAGGAGGCCCGAGGGTGAATCGGAGAAGGAAGAGCTGCTACCGTCCCTATGAGGGGAAGCGGTGGCCCCTGTGGCGGAAGGCCGTGCTGGCCCTGCTGCTGGCGGGGGCGCTGGCTTTCGGCGCCCTATTCGGCGCGGTGATGTATGGTGCCTATGACCACATACAGGGCGAGCCCAGGCTCATGGTCATCCTGGGCTGCCAGGTGAAGCCCTGGGGGCCGTCCATTCTGCTCCAGGACCGGCTGGACAAGGCGCTGGATTACCTGGAGGAGCACCCGGACGTCCAGGTGGTGGTCTCCGGCGGCCAGGGTTCCGACGAGCCCACTACTGAGGCGCAGGCCATGTACGACTACCTGACGGAGCACGGCGTGGAGCCGGAGCGCATCTGGCAGGAGGACCAGTCCCACAACACCTGGCAGAACGTCCGGTATACCCTGGCGCTGCTGGAGGAGAAGGGGGCGGACACGAGTGCCGGCGTGGTGCTGGTGTCCAGCGGCTTCCACCTCACCCGGGCGCGTATGCTGTGGGAGCGCGCCTCCGGCGGAGCGGGAGAGCTGTCCACCCTGGCGGCCCCCTGCACCCATGTGCCGTCCCGGCTGAAGATGTATATTCGGGAACCCTTTGCACTGGTAAAGTCCTTTTTGTTTGACAGGTGATATGACTTGGAAATGATGGAAAAGCTGCGCGCCCTGGATCTCCACTATGCCGATGTGGAGGCCCGCCTGAGCGCGCCGGAGACCTATGAAGACCCCGCGCTGGTGGCCAGGCTCAACAAGGAGCAGCGGGAGCTGGAGCCGGTGGTCATGGCCTACCGGGCCTACCAGCGCCGCCGGCAGGATCTGGAGGATGCCGAGGCCCTGATGGGCGACCCGGATATGAAGGAGCTGGCCCAGGAGGAGTACCAGCAGGCCAGGGAGGAGCTGGCCCGGCTGGAGGAGGAGATCAAGGTGCTGCTCCTGCCCCGGGACCCCAACGACGACAAGAATGTCATCGTGGAGATCCGCGCCGGAGTGGGCGGGGAGGAGGCGGCTCTGTTCGCCCACTCCCTGTTCCGCATGTACTCCATGTACGCCGATGCCCGCCGCTGGCGCGTGGAGGTGGACTCGGTCAACGAGACGGAACTGGGTGGCGTGAAGGAAATCTGCTTTACAATTGAGGGAGACGGAGCCTGGTCCCGTCTGAAATTCGAGAGCGGCGTCCACCGGGTGCAGCGGGTACCTGAGACCGAGTCGGGTGGGCGTATCCACACATCCACCGCCACCGTGGCGGTGCTGCCCGAGGTGGACGAGGTGGACTTCGAGCTCAACCCGGCGGACATCGAGATGCAGGTTTTCCGCTCCTCCGGTGCGGGCGGCCAGCACATCAACAAGACCTCCTCCGCTGTGCGGCTCATCCACAAGCCCACCGGCACGGTGGTGGAGTGCCAGCAGGAGCGCAGCCAGTTCCAGAACCGGGACCGGGCCATGCAGATCCTGCGCTCCCGTCTGTACGAGGAGAAGGTGCGGGAGCAGGAGGAGGCGGTGACGGCGGAGCGCCGCAGCCAGGTGGGCACCGGCATGCGCAACGAGCGTATCCGCACCTACAACTTCCCCCAGGGGCGGCTGACCGACCACCGTATCGGGCTGACCCTGTACCGGCTGGAGAGCGTCATGGACGGCGATCTGGATGAGATTATCGACGCGCTGGTGACCGCCGACCAGGCGGAGCGGCTGAGGGCTCGGGAGCAGGACGGCTAAGGCGGGGACGGCCAAAAAACAGCGCACAAGGCTGAGAAAAGGAGTAAGAAAGCGTGGAATTGATCATTCACTTTACCGCCCTGCCGGAGAAGCTGACCCTGGATATGGTGAAGTCCGACCTGGCGGAGCTGCTGGAGGACGACGGCTGGCTGACCGGCTCAGGGGCGGACTATCTGGAGCTGGAGCTGGAGGACGAGAAGGTGAACCCCAAGTACGGTATTCTCACCGTGAAGGGTTATCTGCAAAAGGCCCGGTTCGCCCCGGACACCACCATCGAGCTGGCCGGGACGCCGGTGGGCATCTACGAATAAGCAGGGGAGGGTATTTTTATGAAAAAAGCCATCGGCATTTTACAGATTGTCTCTGGCGCGGCCCTGCTGGCCGCGGGCGTGCTGACCATCGTGGAGGGAAGCGCACGACGGAGTGCCCGGGTTCGGCATGGAAGGGGAGTTCGTTTTTGAGCAGGGAAGATGCCGCGCTGTGGGAGCGTCTGTCCCGCTTTTGGGCGGACGTGGCGCGGCAGGATGCCGCAGCCCTGCGGGAGTGGTTCGCGCCGGAAGCAGAGGTGTATTGGCACTGCACGGACGAGCGCTTCACGGCGGAGGAATACATTCGGGCCAACTGTGAGTACCCAGGGGACTGGGAGGGCGCGGTGGAGCGTGCGGAATGGACGGAGGACGGTTGTGTTTCGGTCGCAGCGGTGTGGCCGAAGGACAGGAGCGCCCGTTTTCATGCGGTGTCTTTTTTCCGTTTCGCGGGGGGCAGGATCACCCGCTTAGATGAGTACTGGGCGGACGATGGGCCCCCGCCCCAGTGGCGGAAGGAAAAGCACATCGGCAGTTCCATCGGGAGAAGCTGAACCATCGGGAAGGTGAGCACATTGCACACACAAAGACTACAGCCGCGGGACACGGCCGAGGCGGCGGAGATTCTCCGCCGGGGCGGCCTGCTGGGCATCCCCACGGAGACGGTGTACGGCCTGGGGGCCAACGGCCTGAATCCAGACGCCGTGGGCCGCATCTTCGCGGCCAAGGGGCGGCCCCAGGACAACCCGCTGATTCTGCACATCCCCTCGGCGGACTGGCTGGAACGCTACTGCGGGGACATTCCGGACACGGCCTACGCCCTGGCGGAGCGCTTCTGGCCGGGGCCGCTGACCATGGTGCTCCGGCGGAAACGCGTGGTGCCCGACGTGGTGACCGCCGGGCTGGACACCGTGGGGATGCGCTGTCCGGCCCACCCGGTTTGCCGGGCCATTCTGGCGGCCGCCGACGTGCCGGTGGCCGCCCCGTCGGGCAATACCTCCGGCCGGCCCAGCCCCACCAACATGGCGGACATGCTGGAGGATATGGACGGAAAAATTGACGGCATCGTGGACGGGGGACCCTGCGCGGTGGGGGTGGAGTCCACCATCGTGGATCTGACGGTAATGCCCCCACGGCTTCTGCGCCCCGGCGGCGTCACCCTGGAACAGCTCCGGGACGCGCTGGGTGAGGTGGCGGTTGATCCTGCGGTGACCCGGCTCATGGGCGCGGGGGAGCAGCCCCGGGCTCCCGGCATGAAGTACCGCCACTACGCCCCCAAGGCCCCGGTGACCGTGGTGCAGGGGGCCCCGGCGGCGGCGGCCCGCTACATCCAGGCCCACATGGCCCCCGGAGACGGGGTGATCTGCTTCGACGAATACGCCGGGCTGTTTGCCGGCCACCCGCTGGAGCAGCTGGGGCCCAGCACCGACGTGCCGGAGCAGGCCCGCCGGGTCTTTGAGGCCCTGCGCTGGTTCGACGGCACCGGCGTGTCCCACATCTGGGCCCAGTGTCCCGCCGCCGCCGGTATCGGCCTGGCGGTGGCCAACCGGCTGAACAAGGCCGCCGGCTTCCACATCGTGCGGGCGGAGTGAAGCCTCTCCTGCGGTGGAAATTTACAAATACATAACAAACCCGGAACGAGATATGCTATACTGAACCACGGAGGCGAAGCCATCCATGAAACGCATCGGCATCACCGGCCCCACCGGGGCGGGGAAGACCACCGCGCTCCAGGCCCTGGCGGAGCTGGACGCCCATATCATCGACGCGGATGCGGTGTACCACGCCCTGCTGGAGTCCAGCGCCACCCTGCGGGCGGAGCTGACCGCCCGGTTTGGCCCTTCCATTCTGGACGGGGAGGGCCGTGTCAACCGCAAGGCCCTGGGCGGGGTGGTATTCGGCGATCCGGCGGCCCTGGCCGAGCTGAACGCCATCACCCACCGCTTCATCCTGGCCGAGATCGACCGGCAGGCCGCCGGGGCGGAGGAGCAGGGGCGGAGCGCCGTGGCCATCGACGCCATCGCCCTCATTGAGAGCGGCCTGGGGGAGACCTGTGGCGCGATAGTGGGCATACTGGCCCCCAGGGAACTGCGCATCCGGCGGATCATGGCTCGGGAGGGGATTTCGGAGGACTACGCCCGGAAGCGGGTGGAGGCCCAGCAGGGGGACGGCTTTTTCCGCACCCACTGCGATTATCTCCTGGAAAACCGGGCGGATGACACGCCGGAGGCCTTCCAGGCCAGGGCGAAACAACTGTTTGAGCAGATACTATGCAATATGAAATAGATTGAGGAGGAAACCACATGGAAGAAAAGCAGAAGACAGCGGGAGAGTTGCGGCGCGAGGCGCTGCTCTACCAGCCGAAAAACGGCTACGACCGCCTGAGCGCCCAGGATGAGGCGGATATGAAGTCCTATTGTGAGGACTACAAGAAGTTTTTGGACGCAGGCAAGACGGAGCGGGAGTGCGTGACCGAGGCGGTGCGCCTGGCGGAGGCCAAGGGCTTTAAACCCTTCACCCGCGGCATGGCGGTCAATCCTGGCGACAAGCTGTACCGGATCAACCGGGGCAAGGCCCTGATGCTGGCCGTGGTGGGCACCAGGCCCCTCAGCGAGGGCGTCAACATCGGCGCGGCCCATATCGACTCCCCCCGGCTGGATCTCAAGCCCAACCCTCTCTATGAGGACGCGGAGCTGGCCTTTTTCAAGACCCACTATTACGGCGGTATCCGCAAGTACCAGTGGGTGACCATCCCCCTGGAGCTCCGCGGCGTGGTGGCCCTGAAGGACGGCTCCACCGTGGCCGTGTCCATCGGCGGCGCGCCGGAGGACCCCCAGTTCACCATTGACGATTTGCTGCCCCACCTGGGCGTGGAGCAGTCCAAGAAGCCCCTGGGCGAGGCCATCCCCGGCGAAAGCCTGAACCTGCTCATCGGCAGCCGCCCCTTTAAGGACGACGAGGGCTCCGACCGGGTGAAGCTGGCCATCATGGACTATCTGAACCAGAAGTACCACATCGTGGAGGAGGATTTCATCTCCGCCGAGCTGGAGGTGGTGCCCGCTTTCAAGGCTGCCGACATCGGCTTCGACCGCTCCCTGATCGGTGCCTACGGCCACGACGACCGGGTGTGCGGCTTTGCCTGTCTGGCGGCCCTTCTGGCCCTGGGCACCCCCGGCAAGACCGCCGTCTGTATGCTGGCGGACAAGGAGGAGATCGGCTCGGCCGGCGTCAGCGGCATGAAATCCGCAGCCTTTGATACCTTTGTCAGCGACCTGTGCGACGCCCAGCGGGTGCCGCTGAAGGCCTGCTACGAGAAGTCCTTCTGCCTGTCCACCGACGTGACCGCGGCCTACGACCCCAACTTCGCCGAGGTCTATGAGAAGCGCAACAGCGCCCGGGTGAACTACGGCATCGGCCTGTGCAAGTACACCGGTTCCCGCGGTAAGTCGGGCGCCTCCGACGCCTCTGCCGAGGTGGTGGCCTATATCCGCAGGGTGCTGGACGAGGCCGGCGTGGTGTGGCAGATGGCTGAGCTGGGCAAGGTGGACGCCGGCGGCGGCGGCACCGTGGCCTGCTATATGGCCGAGCGCGACATCGACACCATCGACGCGGGTGTGCCCGTGCTGAGCATGCACGCCCCCTTCGAGACAGTGGGTAAGCTGGACTGCTATATGACCTACAAGGGAATCAAGGCGTTCTACGAGAAGTAAATTTGCATAGGAAGCAAGCGCACCTGCGGGATGACCGCAGGTGCGCTTGCTTTACGGCAAAAAGAAAGTTAAAACTAAAAAAGGAGAAACCGATACTATATAATCTGGTTAAATCTGGTGATCTCTCCTATGCTATGGAAACAGGAGGGATTTTATGTTGAACTTTGTAGAAATCGGTAGAATCATTGTTGTACTGCGTGAGAGAAAGGGGCTGACACAGGAAAAGTTGGCGTTGGAGGCGGAGATGAGCGTGATTTATCTGCGCAGGATTGAGCGCGGCCGTGCGAACCTGACGCTTCGCGCCCTGGACCGGGTGGCGGCCATACTGGGATTGGAGCTCTCCACACTTCTGCAGCTCTCCGAAGGAGGACAGAAATCTCGGGAAGAATCGCGGGCGCTCTGCGATGGAGAGGCATCGCCACACGCCTGATGGGGGAGGGACAGTATGAAAATTCATTCGGAGGACGCATATCATCTGCTGCATCGGCTGGGCGCAACGGCCAACTATACCGGCTTTTCTTATCTGGTACGGGCGCTCCAGCTCTGTGCAGAGGAGCCGGAACGTCTGCTGCTGGTGACAAAATGGCTCTACCCGGACGTAGCAAAGCAATACGGAACGAACTGGAAGGCAGTGGAACGGAATATCCGCACTGTGGGCCGTGTGATTTGGAATTCAAACCGGCCGCTTTTGGAGGAGCTGGCCCGCCGGGAACTCCCCCAAAAGCCGTGTACGGCGCAACTGCTCGCAATCCTGCATGCCAGCCTGTTGCCGTCCGGTTCTAGTACGGATGAAGAGTAGGAAAAGTTTTTGTAGCAAAGGAGGGAGGAACATGGTCTAATAGACAGGAAAGAAGAAGGGGGGCGGGGATATGGAAAAGCCTTTGACCTCGGTGCGCAGGGAATCCATGGATCTGGCCGGCCTGTTGGAGGAACACGGCGACCACCTCCTGCGGCTGTGCACGCTCTATCTGGGAGACCGGAGCCAAGCGGAGGACGCGGTGCAGGACACCTTCCTTCGTGCGCTGAGGGCTTGGCCGGGGTTTTGAGGAGACTGTGCCGTGGAGACGTGGCTGGTGCGTATCGCTATCAATGTGTGTAAGCGCCAGCTCAGGAGCCCGTGGAGGCTTCTGCGGGCACCGCAGGAGAGCCTGGACAGCCTGCGCATGGAGGGACCGGAACCGCCGGACGACACCCTGGTACGGGCCATACAGGCCCTCCCGCCAAAATACCGGGAAGTGATCATCCTTTACTATTACCAGGAGTGGAGGGCCTGGGAGATCGCCCAGCGGCTGCATGTTCCGGTCTCCACCGTGACGGTACGGCTCTCACGGGCCCGGGGACTGCTGAGGGAACGTCTGAAGGGGTGGTACTATGAGCAGGAATAAGCAGAGCATGCACGCCGAGCTGGAGACGGCGCTCTCGGAGCTTCACCTGAGTATGGAGCGGCGGGAGGCAATTTTGGCCGCGGCGGGGCGCATGACGGAGAGAGAAAACCGCCGCCGTCCGCTGCGCACCGGCCTTATGGCGGCGGCTATCTGCGCCGCTCTGGCCGTGACCGCCGTCGCGGTCTCACCCTCTCTACGGGAAACGCTGGTCCAATTCCTCGGCAGCTTTGAACCCTACGCTCAGGAGGTAGAGGGGGTGTCGGCTACGGACCAGGGCATCGAGCTGCGGGTAGTGCGGGTTTTGGCGGATAAGAATGGGGGCACTGCATACCTGGAGGCGGAGGATCTGGCGGGGGAGCGGCTGCACGAAAGTGCTGCCCTGGAATCCTACCGCGATCCCTGTATTGCCTACGACGCGGAAGCCGATACGGCACTGTTTGCCCTCGCGCTGGACGATATCGCTCCGTGCCAGATGGAGACGGGGGATGTCTATACAGTAGAATTTTCCCGCATTCTCCCCTCGGTGGAGCCATTTTTCGCACCTCTTCCGTGGGAACTTCTGACCGGAGAGCGGCTGGATACCCTGACCGTAGCGACAGAGAAGTACATATCGGGAGAGAGACGGGAGGAAACCAGAACAGTGCTGGTCCCCGGCCAGACGCCGGCGGAATTGGGCACGGAGCTGTGCAGCCTGTCCTCCATGGGGTTTGACCAGGACGGGGCCTTTCACATTCAACTCCGGCTGGCGGACGGCGTCGGCGGGGAATACGGCTACCTGCAGACGGGTATGCCGCAGGTGGAGTGGGAGGTGGGCGCCATTGGTGAGACCCACACCACATTCCAGCGGGAAGGAATATCGTACTACGATATCCGGTTCCGCACGCTGACGGCGGAGCATTTCGGCCAGTTCCGCATTGACCACATATGGGGCGAGCTGACCATGGGGCAGCCTATTGAGGGGGAGTGGGTTCTGAGCTTCCCGCTGGAGCTGCTGCAGGAGCGCACGATTGAGCTGGAGGAGAAGCTGAACAGGCAGGTGATACGGGAGATCACCCTGACGGCTACCAGCCTGAAGACACACTCCCAATTTGAAGATCCGGACTACCCCACCTGCAATGGGTTTCCACTTACCGTCTATTTGACGGACGGCAGTACCATGGTGATCCCATATAACGGAAACTGCGACCGCAGGACAGTCTTTTTCACGGAGGAGGACACCCTGACCTATTACGCTCCTGGAAACAAGGACCGCTGGGGTGAGGATATCGTATGGTATTTCCCGAGAGCCATCGATCCGAGGGAGGTAACAGGTATCGCGATCGGCCAGCGCTATCTGCCGATGAACCAGGACGGTACCGCTGGGCCGGGGTGCTGGCTGGACCGGCTTCCGGAGTAAGGCGCGCTGCGGCGGTTGCATAAAATTGCCCCCGCCGGCTCATACTGAATCCAAACGACATTTTGGGAGGGTATGGGCATGGATGAGACGAAGCAGACTGCGGAGACCGGAAGCGAGGAGGGCGGCGACCAGCGCCAGCAGCAGATCGTGGATATGGGCTCCTCCACCATCCGGACGGAGCGGGGGACCATCCACACCCTGACCATTGTAGGACAGATCGAGGGCCACCAGGTTCTGCCCTCCTCGGCCAAGACCACCAAATATGAGCACGTCATGCCCCTGCTGGCGGCCATTGAGGAGAGCGACGAGGTGGACGGCCTGCTGGTGCTGCTCAACACCGTGGGGGGTGACATCGAGGCGGGCCTGGGTATCGCCGAGCTGATCGCCTCCATGTCCAAGCCCACCGTCTCCCTGGTGCTGGGGGGCGGGCATTCCATCGGCGTGCCTCTGGCGGTGTCGGCCAAGAGGTCCTTTATCGCCCCGTCGGCGGCCATGACCATCCACCCGGTGCGGCTGAACGGCCTGGTGATCGCGGTATCCCAGACCTTCAACTACTTTGCGCGCATCCAGGAGCGGATTATTCAGTTTGTCACCCGGAACAGCCGTGTAAAACGGGAGGACTTCACCCGGCTGATGCTCCAGACCGGGGAGCTGGCCGCGGATGTCGGCAGCGTGATCTACGGGGAGGAGGCCGTGCGCCTGGGACTGATTGACGAAATTGGCGGCCTGTCCGACGCGCTGGCCTGCCTGCACCAGATGATGGATGAGCAAAAAACGGGGAGCGCCGCAGAATAATCTGCGGCGCTCCCTTGTCTGTTGCCTGTTTATGACGCCTCCCGGAACCAAAAGCCCTCAAAGTCACCCTTCATGACACGGTAGCCATTCATCATACAGTCGTAGGAGAAGGCGCGGATCAGGTTGCCTTCGCTGTCATACTCGCCAAATTCATGGGCCACACCGCTGTTGACCACATAATTGCCGTCAAAGGACTGGGCGTTTGAAACGATGCTGGAATAGGTGACGGGAAACTGCTTGGCCAGAGAGAAGGTTTTGGCGTTGGAGTCCACCAGATAATAGGTCACATAGGAGTGGATTCCAGACCCACCTGTGAGGCTGGTTCCAACACTGTCGGGCAGCTCAGGCTCGTAGTCGTCCCGGGTGCTCAGACTCCAATAGTTGTTGTCGTACATGCGCAGAAGGTATTGTCCCTCCGGCAGGCTGTCATCCTCAACCAGCTCCACGTCATGCTGGCCGTACTGGGGGACAAAATCCCCTTGGGGCTGATAGGAGAGCGACTCATACTCCGTCCCCGCCCAGAAGGCGGGATCGCCGATCAGGGCGGTGAGGGTTGGTGTGCTGTGGACACCGGATACCTGCACAATGGTGGAGGTCTCCCGGGAGCTGACCAGGATGCTGTCGTCCGCCTGCCTGTATTGAACGGAGTTGAGGTGGAGCCAGTCGTCCTCGCCGGCCTGCCAGAAGGAGGAGCCGGTGAGGGGAACGTGATGGGTCATGGCGCCGTAATAGCCGTCCATCAGCGTGGAGAAATCCACGAGCTCGGTAACAGCGCCGGTTTCGGGGTCCAACTCGACAACCACATCCATCACGGTGTCTTGTTCCGTGTCGTTGACCAGGGCCAGAATGGTGCCGTCCGGCCCCCAGTTGATGTCGTGGTGCAGCTCATACTGGCCCAGGTCATAGATGCGGATAGCCTGACCAATGGGGGTCAGCAGCGCGATTTTTCGGCTGCTGACGCAGGTGTAGAGTCCCATGTCGGTGTAGAGGAAACGGTCGGAGTGGAAGCCCTCCAGTACCATCTCATAGCGCAGCACACCGGAGTTATCAAAGAAGAAGGTGTAGCCGTAATAATCGCCCAGTCCGGTGGCGTAGAAGAGGCCGTTGCTCAGTGCGGCGGCGCTGTCCCCGTCGGTGTATGTAAGCCGGCTGTCATAGCCGGAGCTGGAGGGGGGCATCTTAATGGTGAAGGTGGCGCGCTCCTGTACCTTGCCCCACTCGCCTATGGCCTCCAGTGTCACCTCCTGGGTCTCGCCCGGGACGAGACCCACCAGCAGGAAGCAGTGCTTCCTGCTGAACTGCTTGTCCCCCAAGCCCTGCGCTGTGGCGGTATAGTCAGGCAGTTCTGCGCTGGTGGTGTGGATGGTATAGCGGATTTCGCTTTTCCGGTCCGTCTGGAAGGCGAGGAGGAGCCCGTTGCTCCCGGTTCCAAAAGGATTTAGGAGGGCCAGCGGCGCGTCGATGGCGGCGTTCCCCTGTTGCTGTACCAGTTCCATCAGCTCCTGCCCCAGCCGGTGCTGAACCGACTCGTCGTAGTAGGTGAAGCCGTCCTCCTCATACTCATCCGGCACCATCCGGGAGACGGGAATGCTGGCCTCGCAGGGGGCGGAGTAGAGGGAAACGCCCCGCTCCTCACTGGTATACATACGCTCTCCCAACTGGATGTTCCAATCGTCCCGGCTGCTCATCTCAGAGTCCATCAGCACATGGACGATGATTTCAAAAATGGCAAAGCCGCAGAGCAGAACGGCCAAGGTGATCAGCAGGCGTTTGATCCACTTTTTCTTATTCATCGCACGACATCCCCTTATGTAAAGTCCATAGCTTCCTCCTTCCATATAGTAGCCGACGCAGCGAAAGTGTCAAGAGTTAAAATGTAAATTTTGAGAGACAGGCTCAGAAAATGGGCGTAAACAGAACGGGTCCACAGCCCGAATCGGGCTGTGGACCCGGCTATTCCCACCGGCATCCGTGTGCGATGCCAGTGATAGTACCGATACACTTCAGAGAGTCGTTCTCATGGATGATAATGTCTTTGAAGTTCAGATTAGGGGCGACCAGTTTGGTGATGCCCCGTTTATAGTACAGGCGGCGAATGAACGCCTCCTGATTGAGAAGAAACAGGCCATATTCCTGGCGGGAGGCATGCTCCCTTTTGCAGAGCAGAATGGTTCCGGCGGAGTAGAGCGGCTCCATACTGCCGTTGGTGAGCAGAACGGCAAAGTCTGCCTCACGGGCGGCGGCATCTGTCTCGGGGATCAGTACAGGCCGCAGAAAAAAGGAGTCACCCAATGGGTTGGAGTCCCCGGGAGGAGCGGTTACATAGCAAAAGGTCCGCTTGACCGGCAGATTTCCTGCCAACCGGCCAGGCGGCATATTGAGAAGTTCGGTCATGGTATCCACCGCCCGCTTGCTGTGAGGCTCCAGATCCCGGTATTTCATGAGAAATTGAATTTCCTCTGAGGAGAGCAGTAAAATCCCATCGTCCGTGGAGGTGCTGACATGGTATTCAATCGGAAGCTCGTCATCTAAAAGGTAGTGTATGGGAATGCGCAGGACCTGAGTGATCTTGTCCACAGGCCCGACGGCTGGATTTTTGGTTTGACCGGAAAAGATTTTGTTCAGAGTCCCCAGCGGAACGCCTGACTGCTGTGCGATCTCCTCCGTGGTCAGGTGGCGCAGCTTCTTGATGTAGGCCAGTTTTTCGGTCATGGACATGGAACACCCCTCCTGTACGAACATGAGTTAACCGGATGTGGTAAAAAAATCCGGTGAACCGGTCAAAATAACCGGATTGTATTGACATTCCTCTCGAAATACATAATATAGGGATTAGCACGGAAGGAAATACAAGATAGGGGGATGGTCGAAAAACACTGACCTTGAAAGGGGCAACGGTTAGTATACCACGGCAAAGGAGAGAACCTGGTCGAATTCAGTCGTTTATCACCGAAAAGTATTAGGAATGAGGAGAGAGCTTACATGAGAAACAACCACAAGACGTATTGTGTATTCCTGGATGTGGCCTCCCACCCGCAGATGTACGGAATTCGGGGGACGAATGGCATTTGCGTGGGACGGATATCCACGGACTTCCAGGAGGTAAACCGGCTGGCCGAATGCTGCAACAGCGCGGGATTGTCACCGGTACATCTGGCCGACGTGGTGGAGGACTTCCGGCACTCGTGAAAGAGCGGGGCGGCGGGCCGCTTTGCTCTTGACCACAGAGCGGGAAGCGAGTAAACTAATGTATGGCATTCGGCTGTCGAACATGAGAGAAAGGCCACCCGCCGGGGTGGCTTTTTCTTTGCACTTGGAAGGGGATGAATGGATGGTTCAGGAGAAGAGGGGGAGGTGGCTGGCCCTGCTGCGGAAGGAGCCGGTACTCTGTATCGCGGCGGTTTGCGCGGCAGTTTCCACGCTTCTCAATCCGCCCTCGCCGGCCTATCTGAACTATATTGACTGGCGGGTACTCACCCTTCTGTTCTGCCTGATGGCGGTGGTGGCGGGACTGCAGGAGTGCGGTGTTTTTGCAGTGCTGGCCCAGCGGTTGCTGGCGGGGGAGCGGCGGATGCGCCTGGTCAGCCTTGCCCTAGTGCTGCTGCCTTTCTTTGTGTCCATGGTGGTGACCAACGATGTGGCGCTCATCACCTTTGTTCCATTTGCGGTTCTGGTGCTGGGGCTGATCGGACGGACGGAATACCTGGCCCCCCTTGTGGTGCTCCAGACCATGGCCGCCAACCTTGGGAGCATGGCTACCCCGGTGGGTAATCCGCAGAATCTCTATCTTTATGCCGACTACGAATTGACGGCGGAACAGTTTTTTGGGACCATGCTTCCGCTGACCCTGGTCAGCCTGGCTGCGCTGACGGCCGCATCCCTCCTGTGTGTCCGGGATGAGGGAATTCAGGTCCGGTTTCAGGAACAGGCGGAGCTTCGGAGGCCGGGCCGTCTGGGGCTGATGGCAGGCCTGTTTGTGCTCTGCCTGCTGTCGGTATTCCGGGTGCTGCCCTATCCGGCGCTGTTGGCCGTGGTGGCGGGCGGTCTGCTGCTCTTTGACCGGGGATTGTTTCGCAGGGTGGACTATGGCCTGCTTGCTACCTTTTTCTGCTTCTTCCTGTTTGCCGGAAACATCGGGGCCTGCGGCCCGGTACATGCCGCCCTGGCCTCCTTGATGGAAGGCCACACGGCGCTGACCACCGGCCTGACCAGCCAGATCATCAGCAACGTTCCGGCAGCAGTGCTCCTGTCCGGATTTACAGCGGACTGGCGCGGCCTTCTGGTGGGCTCCAACCTGGGCGGGTTGGGGACCCCCATTGCCTCGCTGGCCAGCCTCATCTCGCTTAAGGTCTACCTGCGTACGCCGGGGGCCAGGCCGGGGCGCTATCTGATGCTGTTCACTGCGGCCAACGGGGCTGCATTGGTTCTCCTGTGCCTATGCGCTGCCCTTCTGGCCGGGTAGATGGAAAGATGGAATGCAATTCCTTTTGAATGGGGGTTGCAAGGCGGGAAAAGACATAGTATAATACAATTTACTGCATTTTCTATTGATTTCGAGATACATGGAGAGGGTTCGGCATGAATCGTACTTTGGAACACATCCTCCCACGGGTTCAGAAGCCCGCCCGGTATACGGGAGGGGAGTATAACGCAGTGGTCAAGGACCGGCGCGCGGTGGATGTGCGCTACGCGCTCTGCTTCCCGGACACCTATGAGATCGGCATGTCCAATCTGGGCGTGCGTATCCTTTACGGGTTAATGAACGAGATGGATGGGGTGTGGTGTGAGCGCGTGTTTGCCCCCTGGGGCGACATGGAGGAGGAGATGCGCCGGGAGGGGATTCCCCTGTACGGCCTGGAGAGCGGCGATTCCATCGCCGATTTCGACCTGATCGGCTTCTCCCTGGGCTATGAGATGGCCTATACCAATGTGCTCAACATGCTGGATCTGGCTGGCCTTCCCCTGCGCAGCGGGGAGCGGACAGAGCTGTCTCCCATCGTGGTGGCGGGGGGAACCTGCGCCTTTAATCCAGAGCCCCTGGCCCCCTTTGTGGATCTGTTCGTCCTGGGGGAAGGGGAGGACGTGAGTGTGGAGATTATCCAGCTCTACCGCCAGGCCCGGGAGGAGGGCTGGGGTAAGGAGGAGTTCCTCACCGCCGCGGCCCGGATTCCTGGCGTCTATGTGCCCTCTCTTTACGAGGTGAGCTATCACGGCGACGGCACGGTGGCCGCCGTCACCCCGCTGGAGGGGGCTCCGGCCAGGGTGACCAAGCGCATCGTCCAGGACTTTGACAAGAGCTATTTCCCGGTGAAGACCATTGTACCCTCCACCGAGATCGTCCACGACCGGGTGATGCTGGAGGTGTTCCGCGGCTGCATCCGGGGCTGCCGCTTCTGTCAGGCGGGCTACGCCTACCGGCCGGTGCGCCCCCGCAATCCCCAGCGGCTGGTCCAGCAGGGCATCGAGGCGTGCCGGGACTCCGGCTACCAGGAGATGACCCTCTCCAGCCTGTCCACCAGCGACTACCGGGCATTGGAGGGGCTGTGCGACGGCCTGCTGGAGTGGTGTGAGCCCAACAAGGTCTCCCTGTCCCTGCCCTCCCTGCGGGCGGACAACTTCTCCCTGGGCCTGATGGAGCGGGTGCAGCATGTGCGCAAGTCGGGGCTGACCTTTGCCCCGGAGGCGGGCACCCAGCGCCTGCGGGACGCCATCAACAAGAATGTGACGGAGGAGGAGATCCTCCGCTCCTGCCGCACCGCCTTCTCCGGCGGGTGGAGCAGCGTGAAGCTCTATTTCATGCTGGGCCTGCCCACCGAGACCGACGAGGATGTGCTGGGCATCGCCGAGCTGGCCGAGAAGGTATACAAGGCGTGGAAGGAGTGCACCCCCAACCCCAAGCGGGGGGTGACCATCACCGTGTCCACCGCCTGCTTTGTACCCAAGCCCCACACCGCCTTCCAGTGGGAGGCCCAGGTGAGCATGGAGGAGTACCGGCGGCGGGTCAAGCTGCTGCGGGACAACATGCGGGGGCGTTCCATCCGCTACAACTGGCACGATCCGGACACCAGTTTCCTGGAGGCAGTGTTCTCACGGGGGGACCGCCAGGTGGCCGACGTGATTGAGGAGGCCTGGCGCCAGGGCGCCAAGTTCGACGCCTGGAGCGAGTATTTTGACTTTGACCGCTGGATGGCGGCCTTTGACGCCTGCGGCCTGGACCCCGCCTTCTATGCCAACCGGGTGCGGGAAAAGGACGAGGTGCTGCCCTGGTCGGTCACCTCCACCGGCGTGACCACGCCCTTCCTGTGGCGGGAGCGGGAGCGGGCCTATCAGGCGGTGATCACCCCCGACTGCCGGGTACAGTGTACCGGCTGCGGGGCGGACAAGCTCTATCCGGGAGGGAAATGCGATGCCGAAGCATAGATTAGCGTTCAGCAAGGCGGACACCGCCAAGTTTATCTCCCATCTGGATCTGATGCGCACCTTCCAGCGCTCCTTCCTCCGGGCGGGGATCGCCATCAAGCACACCGAGGGCTTCAATCCCCACGCCTTTGTCTCCATCCCTCTGCCCCTGTCGGTGGGCTTCTCCAGCGGGTGCGAGGTACTGGAGTGCCAGGTGCTGGACACCCCGCTGGATCAGGTGCCGGCGAAGATGAACGCCGCCCTGCCCGCGGGCATCACCATCCAGCGTTGCTATGAGGCGGTGCGGCCGGTGAAGGAGCTGTGCTACGTCAACTATATCGTCACCCTGGAGTATGAGGCGGGGGCCCCCTTCGGCGCGGAGAGCGCCATCCGGGATTTGCTGGCCCGGGACTGCCTGGTGATGACCAAAAGGAGCAAGAAGGCCAAGAGCGGCTTTACCGAGGTGGACCTCATTCCCCTGATCGCTAGGGCAACCGTGGAGGAGCGGCGGGACACCATCGCCCTGGACCTGGTGCTCCGGGCCCAGAATCCCGGCCTCAACCCGGAGCTGGTGGTGGCGGCCATCCGGGAGCACTGTCCCGACGCCGCCCCCGACTTCGTCATCTTCCACCGCCGCGCGGTGCTGGACGGCCAGTTTCAGACCTGGGAATAAGAGACAACAAACAAAGCCCGCGGGATATAAAATCCTGCGGGCTTTGTTCGCTTCAGGCCGGAAGCCTTACCAGAAGTACCAGAACAATGACACAGAGATTGTTGCAGGCATAGGCCGCGCCTGGACCCAGCCAGTCGGCCAGGACTCCGGTATAGGAGATGCCCAGGGGGATCAGTATCCCGGAGAAGAAGGCGAGCAGGGCAAAGAACCGCCCCTGCTGTTCCAGCGGTACCCGGGTTTGGAAATAGGAGATCAGCGGGACGTTGATGCAGGCGGTGAGCCAGCCGATCAAAAGCTGGAAGGTGAAGAAGAGGACAAAGTAAAGCTTTGGAACGGAACGCAGAAGGGGCGCGGCCAGACCAAGGGCGGCCATCAGGGCGCTGTTGACCAGAAACAGGGCGCGCAGGTGTTCCAGGGGGCGGAGGCGGGCCGCCCGGATCAGGAACAGGCTGGCCAGCAGGGTTCCGGCGGTGGAGGCGGAGACCGCCAGGCCGTATCGGGACTCTGGAAACTGGTACAGCTCCACCAGAATGCCGGGGAAGATGATCTCCTCGCTGTTGGCTACAAAAAAGTTGAGGGCCATCACCAGAAGAAAGAGGGAGAACAATTCCCGTCGGCCCAGCAGATATCGAATACCGGCCCGCAGGCGGGGCGGTTCCGCCTGCTGGATGGGGCGCGGCGCGTAGGGAATGAAGCACTCCTGGAGGGCGGAGAGGCCGTAGGCCAGCGCGCACAGCAGGAGGATGGCCCGGAATCCACACAGTCCAAACAAAAGCGCGCCCGTCGCAGGGGCCAGTACCGCCGCGCCGTAATCCAGCAGGCTTTTGATTCCATTGAGGGAGGAGAGGCGCTCCGGTGGACACAGCTCCGAAAAGAGAACCTTGGATGCAATTTCGAACAAATGGGACAGCAGGTGAAAAAGCATGGTGCCCGCAAGGAGGAAGGGGAGCGGGGGGCCGGGGAAAAGCAGGAGAAGGGCACAGAGCGCGCTGGCACCAAAATCACAGAGGATCAGCAATCCTTTCCGGTGGGCGCGCTCCACAAGCGGCCCCAGGAAGGGAACGGCCAGCAGGGGCGGAAGGCTGGTCAGGGTGAAGAAAAGGCCGGACGCCCCCAGACTCCCGGTGCGCTCGAGCACATAGAGGGGCAGGGCGACCAGATAAAAGGAGGAGCCGAACCGGGAAACCGTTCGTCCGGCCAGCAGGAGGGCGGCGGCCCGGCCGCCGACAGCCCGGCCCACCGCCTACTCCTTGCGCCAGTAGGCGGAGCCGGAGGCGGTGCGCTCCAGAAAGCCGTATTCGATCAACAGGCGGCGGAGGTAGGGAAAGTCCTCATAGATCCGGCCCAGCAGCCGGTTGACCTCCTTCTCCGTATACTGTCGGCCGGGCGTGAACTGCTCAGCGATGGCGCTGAGTACGACCAACTTGCGCTTCTCACGGGCAGGCCACTGGCGCAAGGCGCCGGCCTCGTCGAAACAGGCGGCCAGGATGGCCTGCCGCTCCTCCTCAGTAACGGCGTAGCGCGCATCAACCATGGACGCAGTGGGATGGGGGTGGCAAAAGCCGGTATCCACCGGGCTGGAGATGCGGCTGGTGCGCAGTAGCTCCATCAGGGCCAAAAAGAGTCGGGCCTGCCGCTCCTTTTCCCGGAGCTTGAAGCGGTGATTGCGCACGGTGGAGGGGGAAACCCTCTTCTGCGCAGCGATTTCCTTATCCGTGCAGCCCTCCGCGAGCATGCGGAGCAGCTCCAACTGAACCTCGGATAGCCCCAGCAGACCGGGGTTCCGGTGGAGCAGATGCTCCAGCACGGAGCCATGGGCCTCCCGGAGATGGAGGGCTGCCATGGCCTCGGCATCATAGAAGCGGCCCCCGCGGGGAAAGACCTCCCCCTGGGGGAAGGCGACTCCGCAGAGGAGGCAGCGGTACTGTCCATCCCGCAGGGCGATACCCCGTACCAACTCCTGCTGGGAGGACGACCATAATAATTCCTGTTCTTCCATGACAACCACCACACAACAAACATTTTATTTTAGTGTCTATTATTATATAAACGTTAAAGTGAAATGTCAATATAAAAAGCAACTCCCGGGCGTTCGCCCGGGAGTTGCTTTTTATTGGTTTATTCAAAATCGATCTGGTCGACATCCACCGGATGGTGCTTGCGGTACTCCTTGGTCCACTGGCTTACCCGGAAGATAGTCCATAGGTCGGACAGCCCCTCATAGATGAGCACCGCACCGATGAGCATGACCAGGGCCTCCGCGGCCAGGAAGGGCTGAAAGACGATCACCAGCCCCAACACCGCCGATACGGCGGAAAGCACCAGGGGCACGGTCCAGCGGAGATAGAGCATCCGGCGCAGCTCCAGCGCCCGTTTGAGGTTGACCAGGCCGTCCACCACGATGAACAGGCCCAGGATCACGGGCAGGACGGAGGCCACGATGACCGGGCGGAGCAGGAACAGCAGGCCCAGGGCCGCAGCGACGATACCGAGGAAGAGCTCGAACACGAAGCTGCCCTGCCGGCTGTCCCGAAGGAAAAAGCTGACGATGGTCACCACGCCGTAAATAAGCAGGATGCCGCCGAAGGCATAACAAAACACGGTGGCGCTGACGCCGGGCCAGATCAGCAGGATTAGGCCGAGGATGATGTAGAGCACCGCGGCCAGAAGAAAGCTAAGCTTCATATTATGAAAAAATTCCCGCATAAGAAAACCCCCTTTATGCTCTAGTATACCCCCGGCGGGCGGAAAAGTCATTGGACAGAAGGGCGGGAGTGTCCAATCAGCTCCAGTTTTTACATACATCAATCCATCCGGAGCTGTTGGACAGGATGTCCAGCTCTCCGCAACTGAGCCGGACGGCGGAGGCGGCGTTGCCTGCGGCGGGGTAGACCGTGTCAAACCGGCGGAGGGACACGTCCAGGTAGGTGGTCACAGCGGGGTTGTCGATGCCGAAAGGGCACACGCCGCCCACGGCGTGGCCCGTGAAGTCCAGCACCTGCTCCGGGGTGAGCATGGTGGCCTTGGCGTGGAACTGGGCCTTGAACTTGGTATTGTCAATCTTGGCGTCTCCGGCGCAGACGATGAGCACGCAGCCCCCGTCCACCGCAAAGGAGAGGGTTTTGGCGATGCGGGCGGGTTCGCACCCCACCGCCTGGGCCGCCAGCTCTACCGTGGCGCTGGATACGCTGAATTCCTGAATCCGGTCTTCATAGCCTCTGGCCCGCAGATAGGCCCGGCCCGTCTCGATGGACATATCAATTCCCCTTCTTTTTCCCCTGGGCCTTGGCCAGGAACTTGTCGTTCTGAATGATAAAGCGCTCGTGGGTACCCTTGCCGATGGGGCCGGCCTCGTCGTAGGCGGTGACGGCAAAGGTGAGCTTGCGGCCGTCCACGGCGGTGACCTCCGCCTCGGCCCATACCTGCATCCCTACGGGGGTGGCGGCATCGTGGCTCACGTCCAGCCGGGTGCCCACGGTGCCCTGCCCCTCCTCCAGGGAGGCCTGGGTGGCGTCGACGGCGGCGTTCTCCATCAGGGCGATCATCTGGGGAGTAGCGAACACGGGCAGCAGGCCGCTGCCCACGGCGGCGGCGGTGTTCTGATCGTTGACCACGCACGCGGCGCGGCCCTTGCTTCCTACAGTAACGGACATGAATTGGTTTCTCCTTTCCAACTTCTTCTGGAACAGGCCCATTTTACAACAGCCGCGCCGTTCTGACAAGCAAAACCGTCACCGGCGGGGGAGCAGGGCGGTGAAGGTGGTGCCGGCCGCGGCGGTGCTGGTGACGGTGAGCCGCCCGTGGTGGCCCTCCACGATGCTCCTGGCAATGGCCAGCCCCAGGCCGTAGCCGCCCCCGCTCCGGTTCCGGGCGGCGTCCGCCCGGTAGAAACGCTCGAAGAGGTGGGGCAGGTGCTCCGGCGGGATGGGCTCGCCGGTGTTGTGTACCGCCAGCCGCAGCCGCTCCTGGTGCCGCTCCAGGGTGAGGGTGACGGTGCCGCCCGGCCCGGCGTACTTCACGGCGTTGTCCAGGAGGATCATCACCAGCCGGCGGAGTTGCCCCTCGTCTCCGCGCAGGGACAGGCCGGGGGTGATCCGGTGCTCCAGCGCCACGCCCGCCTCAAAGGCCACCGACTCGAAGGGGAGCAGACAGCCCAGCGCCACCTCGCTCATGGCCGTCTCCGCCCGGGCGGCCGGCTGGCGGGCGGCATCCGACTTGGCCAGAAAGAGCAGATCGTCCACCAGCTCCTTCATCTGCTCCGCCTCGTCGTGGGTGTACTCCAGCCATTTGGACTGGGCGGCCACCGTGTCTTCGGGATGGGAGAGGACGAGGCCGGTATTGGCCAGAATGACGGTGAGGGGGGTTTTCAGCTCGTGGGAGGCGTCGGCCACAAACTGGCGCTGCTGCTGCCACGCCCGTTCCGCCGGGCGCAGGGCCACGGAGGAGAGGACAAGGCTCACGAAAAAGAGACCCACCATGGCCAGAGCCCACACCAGCAGGGACAGCAGGGACAAATTGCGCAGGGAGGCAGTCTCCCAGCCCAGATCGGCAAAGGCGATGCGGAGCTCGCCGTCGGGCCTGCGCTCCACCAGAAAGCGCAGGCGAAGCTCCCTGAGCACGCCCTGACTGGCGCCGGAGGACTGGGCCTGCTTCACCGCCTCGGCGGCGGTCTCCTCCGAAACGTCCACCTGGCCGCCGTCGTTGAGGCCGGTAATGGCCCCGTCCTTCACGGTGACCACAAAGACCGGGATCAGGGAGAAGCGGTGCGCCCCGTCCGGCTCGCGCTCCTCCGGCGGCGGGCCGCCGATTTCAAAGCGGGGCGGCCCCTCCCCCTCCTGCCAGGACAGGGCCAGCCGGAGGGCGGCATCGCTCTGCCCCGCCAGGCGACGGACGTTCGCCCCCACAAAGAGGATGAACACCACCGCCAGCACCAGGCCCACCAGCAGCAGGTTGATCAGGATGAATTTCCGCCGCAGCCGCTTGATCATACCGCAGGCACCTCCAGGTGATAGCCCACCTTGCGCACGGTGCCGATGCTCACCCGGGAACCCAGATAGGCCAGCTTTTTCCGCAGGAAGGAGATGTAGACCTCCACGTTGTTGTCCTCCGCCTCCGACTCCAGGCCCCATACCTTGGAGATGATGTCCTCCTTGGGAATGACGGCCCGGGGGGCGGCCAGCAGCAGGCGGAGCACGTCAAACTCCTTGAAGCCCAGCCGGACGGATTTTTCCCCGCAGCGCAGGCTGCGGGTGGGGGTGTCCAGCACCAGATCCCCGGCGGCGAGCTGCTCGCCGATCACCTCGCCCTGCCGCCGGGTGAGCGCCCGCACCCGGGCCAGCAGCTCCCCGATGTCGAAGGGCTTGGTCATATAGTCGTCCGCGCCGTGATCCAGCCCCGCGATCTTGTCCGGGATCTCATCCCGGGCGGTGAGCATCAGAATGGGGGTGGAGACGTGGGCGCAGCGCAGGCGGCGGGCCACCTCAAAGCCGTCCACCTTGGGAAGCATCACATCGAGCACGATGGCGTCGTACTGCCCGGTGAGGGCGTAGTCCAGCCCGTCCGCCCCGTCAAACACCACGTCGGCCTGATAGCGCTGCTCCGCCATGATCTGGCCCAGCGCCTCAGCCAGGCGGCGCTCGTCCTCTACAATCAAGATGCGCATACCTTCTGTCCTTTCCTGCGTTTTTCTCCATTATAAGGGAGAGAACTGAAATCTGTCTGAAATGTATTATAGGCGGGGCGGCAGACGAAAGGATTTACAGAGTGTTAACAATCTCCCGCGGCCCTTTTTCAGAGTAATTTCAGTTTCTCCCCCTATACTGGCCTCCGAAACCGGAACAGAAGGTGAGGACGATTGCATGCAGTTGACGGCATTGCGGAAGAAAGCGGAGGGGAGCGCGCCGCCCGAGCGGAAGCCCGGCCGGCGGCTGACGGTCAGGCGCGGGGCGGCGCTGCTGCTGGTTCTGGCCCTGGCGGCCGGTGCCGCCCTCGGGGGGAAGGCCCTGTTTTTCAGCGGGGAGGAGCAGACGCCCCTGACGGAGCAGACCACCTATGGCAGCCTGTCCACAACGCTCTCCGGCACCGGAACCACCATGCCGGCGGACAGCGTTACGTACACCACCGCCTCGGAGACGGAGATCACCGGCGTATACGTCTCCGCCGGCGACACGGTGGAGGTGGGCGAGCTGCTCTACACCCAGGATGATTCAGAGCTGGACGACCAGATTGAGGAGTACCAGGATCAGATTACCGAGCAGGAAAACCAGCTGGACGATTATCAGGAGCAGCTCGCCCAGCTCCAAGAGGAGATCGCCGCCCTCACTGTGACAGCCCCCTTTGCCGGCCGGATTACCGATGTGGCCGTGGACGTGGGGGACAATGTGGCCGCCGGAACCAAGCTGGCCACCCTTGTGGACGACAGCCAGATGTGCCTGACCCAGTATTTCAGCTACGCCTATGAGGATCAGGTCTACGTGGGCATGAAGGCCGGGGTGTCCGTGGCCAGCCTCATGCTCAACCAGGAGGGAACCGTCACCGACATTCAGATGGTGGACCGGGTGACGGCGGAGGGCACCCACTGCTTTGCCGTCACCGTCACCCTGGACAATCCGGGCGCCTTCACCGAGGGAATGACGGGCGCCGGCTATCTGGTGGCGGACTCGGGCGAAAAGCTCTATCCGTCGGTGGAGGGGGAGCTGGAGTACCGCCGCAGCCAGGATCTCACCGCCGAGGTGGGCGGCGAGGTGACCGGCATCGGGGCGGTGGACTATGAGCAGGTGAGCGCCGGGGCCGTTCTCGTCCAGCTCGACGGGGCCGACTACCAGAAGCAGGTGGAGTCGGTGAACAAGCAGATCACCCAGACCCAGGAAAAGATTGTCCAGCTCCAGGAGAAGAGCGCGGAGACGGAGGAGAAGCGCTCCGACTACGCGGTGACCGCTGAGCTGGCGGGGAAGATCATCATGGTCAATGTCCGGGAGGGAGAGAGCCCCCGGGAGGCGGGGCAGACCGCGGTGGTGCTCTACAACCTGGACTCCATGACCATCACCGCCAACATTGACGAGCTGGACATCGACGGCATTGCCATGGGGATGGAGGTGGACATCACCCAGTCGGGGGCGGAGAGCGACACCCATTACACCGGCACTGTCACGGAGATCAGCTATGAGGCCACCAACTCCAACGGCGTGGCCTATTTCCCCATCACCATCACCATTCCCAGCGGGGGCGCCCTCTCCGCCGGCGTCAACGTCTCCTATTCCATCACCGTGGGCGACGAGTCCGAGGGGGTGCTGGCCCCCATCGCGGCCCTCAAGAGCACCAGCCAGGGAACCTGCCTCTTCGTCAAGGCGGACGCGGCGCCGGACAACGCGGTGGAGCTGGAGGACGGCGTGGTGCCCGACGGGTTCTATGCCGTGCCGGTGGAAACCGGGGTGTCCAACAGCCAGTATGTGCGCATCCTCTCCGGCGTGGAGGAGGGGGTGGAGGTATTCACCCGCTACCAGCAGGCGGCCCCGAACGGCGGGGATACCACCAGCCAGGGAGAGGAGCCGTCCGACTTCCCGGGCGGCGGGGAAATGCCGGACTTCAGCGGCGGAGAGATGCCGGATTTCGGCGGCGGAATGCCTGGCGGCATGGGCGGCGGGATGCCCGGCGGCGGCCCTATGGGCTGAGAAGGGGGATTCTGTATGAGCCTGATTCAATTGAAGGACGTCTATAAAATTTACGCCGAGGGGCAGGAAAACCAGGTCAACGCGCTGGATGGGGTTACGCTGAGCATAGACCAGGGGGAGTTTGTGGCCATCATCGGCACCTCCGGCTCCGGCAAGTCCACGATGATGAACATACTGGGCTGCCTGGACGTGCCCACCCGGGGGGAGTATCTCCTGGACGGCACCCCGATCCGGGAGCGCACCCAGAGGGAGCTGTCCCAGATCCGCTCCCGGCAGATTGCGTTCATTTTCCAGGGCTATAACCTCATCCCGTCCCTGAACGTCTGGCAGAATGTGGCGCTGCCCATGCTCTACCAGCGGGTCCCGCTGGCGGAGCGGCGGGCGCGGGCCATGGAGGCGCTGGAAAAGGTGGAGATCGCCGCCAAGGTGGACAACCGGCCGGCCCAGCTCTCCGGCGGCCAGCAGCAGCGGGTGGCCATCGCCCGGGCCATCGCCGCCCGCTCGCCCATCCTCATGGCCGACGAGCCCACCGGGGCGCTGGACTCCAGAACCGGCGAACAGGTGCTGGGCCTCATGCGCCAGATGAACGCCGAGGGAACCACCGTGATCCTGATCACCCACGACAACGGCATCGCCGCCCAGGCCGACCGTACCGTGCGGGTGAAGGATGGGAGAATCGTCCACGACAGCCTGTGGGACGGCGTGCTGGTGGACTGGAGCGCCCCGCCGGCGCGGGTGGCGCCATGAACGCGCTGCGCATGGCCCTGGACTCCATCCGGGAGAAAAAGGGGCGCTCCTTCCTCACGATGCTGGGCATCATCATCGGCGTGACCGCCGTGCTGGTGCTGGTGGCGCTGGTGTCCGGCTACAACGCGGACATCACCGCCTACTATGAGAAGCTGGGCGTCAACAAGGTCAACGTCACGGTGAACTGGTACGACACCAGCCGGTCTGTGGATGTGATAGACGCCCTCTATGACTATGGGAATGGAGAGCTGGGCGATATGGTGCTGGGGGTGAGCCCCGATCTGTCCACAAGCCTGCCCATGAAATACCGCACCACCACGCTGGACAGCGGGACGCTCTACCTGGGCAGCGACCAGTTCTCCGTCTGCGGGAACTACACCCTGAAGGAGGGGCGGGACATCAGCGCCTTTGACGTCGACCGGCGCAGCCGGGTGTGCGTGCTCGGCTCCTACGTGGCGGACAGCCTGTTTCAATATGCGGATCCCATCGGGGAGACCGTCTACTTCGGCGGTGAGCCCTTCACCGTGGTGGGGATCTACTACCAGAAGGACGGGGGCGAGGAGGGCTCCATGGACGACATGGCGGTGATCCCCTACTCCCTGGATCGGGCCATACTGGGCACCGCCCAGCTCACCCGCTTTTCTGTCAAGGTAGATCAGTCCGACCACATGGACACAGTGATGGCGAAGCTGGAGCGTTTCCTGGGGGAGACCATCGACACGAGCGTGGGGGAGTATGAGCTGGAGAACGGCAACTCCGCCATGAGCGAGAGCACGGAGGAGATGACCTCCATGAGCGTGGTACTGGGCGGCATCGCGGGCATCGCCCTGCTGGTGGGCGGAATCGGTATCATGAACATCATGCTGGTCACCGTCACGGAGCGGACCCGGGAAATCGGCATCAAGAAGTCCATCGGCGCGCCCCGGCGGGAGATCGTGGGGCAATTCCTGGTGGAGGCCGCCATCCTGAGTGCTCTGGGCGGCCTCATCGGCATCGCCCTGGGCTACCTGCTGTCGCTCATTTTGGGAAAGGCCATGTATGATCTGATCTTGTATCCCGACGCGCTGGTGACGGCGGGCGCCTTCGCCTTCTCTGTCGCCATCGGAATCGTGTTCGGCATCTACCCGGCGGCCAAGGCGTCCGGTTTGCAGCCTGTGGACGCCCTGCGCGCCGACTAATCGAGAGGAGAAACACAGATGAAACAACGTATTCTGGCGCTGCTGCTGGCGGCGGGGCTGTGCCTGGGGCTGATCACGGCGGCGCCCGCCCTGGCCTTTTCGGATGTGAGCGGAGAAGAGCTGTCCGAGGCGGTGGAGGTACTCTCCGGCCTGGGTATTGTCTCCGGGTACTCCGACGGGAGCTACCACCCGGACGACGCGCTGACCCGCGCCCAGTTCTGCAAGCTGGCCATTCTAACGGAGGGACACGGGGATCAGGCGCGGGGGAGCGCCTACCGCACCCGGTTTTCCGACGTGCCGGGCGGCGGCTGGGCTGCCCCCTATATCAATCTGGCCTGTGAGGAGGGGCTGGTCTCCGGCTATGGCGATGGCCGCTTTGGCCCGGACGACCCGGTGACTGTGGGACAGGCGGTAACCGTGGTTCTCCGTTTGCTGGGCTATACGGCGGAGGAGATCGGCCCCTTCTGGCCGGAGGACTATCTGAATAAGGCCGGGGCACTGGGGCTTCTGGACGGCCTGCCCGCAGACGTCGGAGCCGGCCTGACCCGGGGAGACGCGGCCCTGCTGCTCTACCGCGTGCTGCGGCAGACAGACCGGGACGGACAGGATTACATCGACAACCTCTGCGCCTCCAAGGTGACCGGCGCGGTGCTGCTGGACAATAACGCCGAGGCGGCGGACGGTACCCTGGGTACGGTGGAGGTCTATGCCAATCAGACGATTAGCTGGTATGAGCCTGCGGAGGCGGTGCCGGACCGCCTGGTGGGGCGGAAAGGCGCGCTGCTGCTGGACGAGGCGGGAAAGGCGGTGGGCTTCCTGCCGGACGATTCGTCCCATCGCACCCTCCGCCCGGCGGAGGTGGCGGCGGACGGCATCACCGCCGCCGGAGGGGGAACGTATGCCATCTCCAGCGGAACCAGGGTGCTGCTGGACGGCGCGGTCAGCACCTACGGCGACTGCTGGTATGAGCTGGAGGGCCGGGAGCAGGTGGCGCTGTATTATACGGACTCCGGGGCGCTCGATCTGGTCGTGGCCTCCGAGGCGGCGGCCTATGAGGGGGTCATGCTGACCGGCTATTATGAGGATGCCAGCCCCAACGCCGCGTCGCCCGCCTCCATCACGCTGCTGGGCGTGGAGCTGGAGGTGGCGGACGGGGCGGCGGCCGGGCTGTCCGCCTTCGCGGTGGGCGACCGGATTACCGTCACCCTGAACGGGGCGGGAGAGGTGATCTCTGCCTGCGCCCCCTCGGAGAAGCGGGCGGAGCTCTACGGCGTGCTTCGGGAGGACGGGGTGGAGCTGACCTGCGGGCTGACTGCGGCGGGTGAGCTCAGCGTCCACGGCGCCGGTGTGGGTGAGCTGGTTCGGGTCAGCTCCACCGGGATCGGGGCCCTGTCGGTCTATCCGGTGTCCGGTGGGAGCCAGTATGCCCTGGATCCGTCGGACGGCACCCTGGGGAGCCTTCCACTGTCGGAGGATGTGAAGCTCTACGAGCGGGCCGGCTCCAGCGTGGTGGCGGAAATTGCCCTGGAGGATATTCTGACGGATACCGTACCCGCCTCCCAAATCGACTTTTACGCCACAGACGAAAACGGGAAGGTCTGCCTCCTCCTGCTGGACGATGTGACCGGGAACGCATTTACCTACGGTCTGCTGACCGCCGGGGAGCAGACTGGGGGCAGCGGCAGCATGACCTATACCAACCGAACCGTCTCCGTGGAGAACAGCAGCGGAGCCAGCCAGGCATATATCACGGGAAAGACGGTCAGGAGCGGAACCATGGGTGGCATCGCGGTGTCGTCCGAGGGAAAGGCCGTGGAGGTTGTGAGCCTGAAGAAGGCCGATGTGAGCCGGGCTGATTTTGACGGAGAGGAGGCCGTGGTGGTGGAAGGCCTTCGGGTGCCCGTCAGCGACGGGGTAGAGGTTTACAACCAAGAAACCGGGCGCTGGACGACCCTCTCGGCCGCCAAATCCTACGGAGCGGAGCTGACCGTGTACTACAGCGGCGCACTGGGCGGGGACGCCGTGGTGCGGGTGGTGACCGTGGGATAGCAAAACAAGATACAATAGATAATAGAGAGCAGAAAGCCGGGCCCGCATGACAAGCCATGCGGGCCCGGCTCAGGCCACAGGGGAGATGACGCCGCAGGCAATGCGGCCCCCGGCGGCGCCGGTGGGCTGACTGCGGTAGTCATCGGGCAGAGCGTGGAGTACCACCGACCGGCCCAGCACCTGCCCGGGCTGAAACCGGCCGGTATACACGAGGGAGAGCGCCCGGCCGCCGCTGGAGAGCAGGACGGGGAGATCTCCCGCGTGGTTCGGGTGCTCGCGGCCTTCCGGATCGTAGTGGGGACCGGCGCAGTGAAAGGCCACGTCGCCCCCGGTGCAGCAGTCGCCGAGCGCGTGAATGTGGCAGGCATAAAAGCCGTCCCCGGGCAGCCCCAGGGCGCGTATCAGCAATAGGGTTCCGTCCTGGTAGGGATAAAACAGCGCCTCGCCCCGCAGGCCGGGGTGGGCGTTGCTGCCACAGAGCAGTGCACGGGCGGCAGGGCGGCCATCCAGCAGGACCCGGGGCAGGCGGCACAGAGCATCAGCCATGGAATACGCCTCCATTCTGTCCCCATGCTATGTGGGGACAGGCGCAATCGTTCCAAAGAAAAAAGGGACCAGCCAAAGGCTGGTCCCTTTTTTACAAACTTACACAGCGCGGGTGACCTTACCCGAACGGAGGCATCTGGTGCACACATAGACGTGCTTGGGCGTGCCGTTGACAATCGCCTTGACGCGCTTCACATTGGGCTTCCAAGGACGGTTGGAGCGGCGGTGAGAGTGGGACACCCGGATGCCGAACACAACGCCCTTATCGCAAAATTCACATTTGGCCATTCGCTTATACCTCCTCGCTCGTCAGGATAGCTTGATAAAGCATCGAATGATATAATAACAGAGCTTTTCGAAAATTGCAAGCATTTTTTTCAAAAAATCCCTTTCTTCCAAAGTGTGTTGCAAAGGAGCAGGGGAGAATGGTATACTATAACTAATAATACCGCAAGGGGGCAGCGCCAATGGAGAGCCTTTATAGCGTAAAGCTGGGAAAACTGATTCAGGAATTTCGCCTGGAGGTCCTGAGGGGCGGGGCGGGGTACGAGGATGTGTCGATCCGGACGGAGGACGTGAACCGGCCGGGCCTGCAGCTCACCGGATTTTTCGACTACTTTGACGCCAAGCGGCTCCAGGTGATCGGCCGCGTTGAGACCACCTATCTGGAGGGGCTGACCTCCGAGGAGCGGCGGGAGAGCTTCGAACTGCTGCTCTCCCAGGACATTCCGGCCCTGATTATTTCCCGGGAGATTGAGCCCTTCCCCGAGTGTATGGAGATGGCCGAGAAGTATGACCGAACCATCCTCCGCAGCCCGGACACCACCAGCGTGCTCATGAGCAACATCATTGCGGCGCTGAAGTCCTATCTGGCGCCCCGCATCACCCGCCACGGCGTGCTGGTGGAAGTGTACGGCGAGGGCGTGCTGCTGCTGGGCGAGTCCGGCGTGGGCAAGAGCGAGACCGCCATTGAGCTGGTCAAGCGCGGCCACCGGCTGATCGCGGACGACGCAGTGGAGATCAAGCGCAACGTCACCGACCGGCTGGTGGGCACTGCGCCGGAGCTGATCCGCCACTATATCGAGCTGCGGGGCATCGGCGTCATCGACGTGTGCCGCCTGTTCGGTATGAGCGCCGTCAAGGACGAGGCCGAGATCGATATGGTCATCAACCTGGAGCAGTGGAAGGACGGGGCCATGTACGACCGCCTGGGCCTGGAGAACCTCTACACCACGATTCTGGACGTGCAGGTGCCCTCTCTCACCGTGCCGGTGCGGCCTGGCCGAAACCTGGCGGTGATCATCGAGGTGGCGGCCATGAACAACCGCCACAAGAAGATGGGGTACAACGCCGCCGTGGAGTTTACCAAGCAGATCAACCAGCACTTCGACCAGGCCATGAGTGCGCAGTTGAATGATAATTAAAAAAGAGATACGTTCCGCCGCCCCGGTGAAAACCGGGGCATTTTTTTGCCGGAGGGTGTCACGTTTGGGAGCCGTGAGGTGTATATCAGGTGAACGCGTTCCAAACGGAGAAAAAGGAGGGAGATTCATGGCGGAGCATGCGGAGGAGACGCTGGCCGCCCGGCTGGTGGAGATCTACTCCGACCGGCTCTTGAGGCTGGCCTATTCCATCCTGAATTCTGTGCCCGACGCCCAGGACGTATGCCAGGAGGTGCTGCTTAAGCGGCTGGAATATCCAGGTGCCTTTGAAAATGAGAAGCACGAACAGGCCTGGATGGTGCGGGTGACGGTCAACGCCTGCAAAAACGTCCGCCGGAGTCCCTGGCGCACCCGCACTGTGGGCCTGGATGCCGTGGCCGAGCCTGCGGCGTTTCAGCCGGAGGAGGGCGGCGTGCTGGAAGAGGTGCAGCGTCTGCCTGCCAAGTACCGGGAGGTGCTGGTGCTCTACTATTATTTAGGATATGATACCAACGAGATAGGGGAGATCCTGGGCCTGCGGGCCGATGCGGTGCGGACCCGGATGAGCCGGGCCCGGATGAAATTAAAGCATATATTGGAGGGATTGGGCTATGGCAGGCTATCGGGATGAGTTGGAGCGGCTGAACTTCTCGGCGGAGGAAAAGGAGGCGCTGACCTGCCGCCTGCTGGAGCGGAGGAGCGGGCAGGAAGAGAAGCGCCCACGCTTCCCCTATCGCGGGTTGGTGGCCATCGTAGCTGCCGCTTCACTCCTGACAGGAGCGGTGGGGGCCGTCTCACTTGCCGGGGTGTCCCCAGCCTTCCGGGAGCTGTTCGGCATCACCAGCGAGGAACAGGCAAAAAACCTGGGGGTTGTACAGATGAACCAGGTGTTCGAGGACAAGAACGGCTCCGGGGCCACCGTCACCGTGAAGGAGGCGGCGGCGGATCAGGAACAGTTCTATATCCTGGTGGAGTTTGCCGCGCCGGAGGGGACGGTACTGCCCGAGCCCGACCAGGTGGAGGAGGGCTTCAACCGCGCCGTCCTCTGGGGCGGGCCGGACGGCAGGGGAATCGGCTTCGGAGCCTATAGGGACGAGAGTTGCACCAGCTTTATCGGCTCCAGCGAGGCGGGGTATGCAATAGACTATGTGGAGGACAGCGACCCCACAGACAACAAAATGGAGTTTATCATTCGTGGGCATATAGATCCGATGCCAAAGGATGCCGCATACTGTCTGTTTTCCGGGATCCAGTCCCTGTGTATGCAGTATCAGGGGGAATGGGTCACCGTGCTGGATGGTATGGACATCGATCTGATCGTCCCCCTGGTTGGCATGGGTACCCATTACGACTTCCAGGGCCGGTGCGGTGTGAATCTGAACGGCGTGACTCTGGCGGTGGCAGAGAACCTGACCATCTCGCCTATCAGCGTCAGCATGGATCTGGTGATCCCGGACGGGGCGGCCTATGACGCGGCCTTCGGTCGGGATGGCCCTTGGCAGATGTATGTCCTGATGTCAGACGGAAGCAAGATCCAAACCCGGTTTGAGAAGGTGGGAGGAGTTCAGGACGTATTTCACGATGATGCAGGACGAACCTTTTTCCGGGCGGATCATGTCCGTTTCGAACTGGAATCCCCCATCGATGTGGCGGAAATACAGAATCTGGTCTTTACAGGGGATAACAGCCGAATCTACGAAGGGGAGGACCGGACCGGCACTCTAATCCAGTTTGATTTCGGCCCTTGGCATTTTCAAAATGAAACCTACTGGAACGAGGTCAACTATTACTGGAAGAAGGACTGAGTATACACTTTATGAAGGGGCCCGGAGCTATCCGGGCCCTTTTTTGCGCGGGAATGAAAAAAACCTTGCAAAACGGGGAACGATGTGATATTATACCAAAGCATGTGATTACGCACACCCGCGGACGGTGGGCCAGGTGCTTTCCAAATGGGAGGTTGGCCGGCTTCGGATGAACCGGGTGGAGGAATCAACAAATAAAGGAGGAATTTTTACTATGGCAGTCGTATCTATGAAGCAGCTTCTCGAGGCGGGCGTCCACTTCGGTCACCAGACCCGCCGCTGGAACCCCAAGATGGCCACCTATATCTACACCGAGCGCAACGGCATCTATATCATCGACCTGCAGAAGACCGTGAAGAAGCTGGAGGAGGCCTACAGCTTCGTCCGCTCCCTGGGCGAGTCCGGCCAGACCCTGCTGTTCGTCGGCACCAAGAAGCAGGCTCAGGAGGCCATCAAGGAAGAGGCCGAGCGCGTCGGCATGTACTATGTCAACGCCCGCTGGCTGGGCGGCATGCTCACCAACTTCAAGACCATGCGCGGCCGCGTGGAGCGTCTGAACCAGCTCAAGAAGATGCAGGAGGACGGCACCTTTGACATGCTGCCCAAGAAGGAAGTCATGAAGCACCTGGGTGAGATCGCTAAGCTGGAGAAGTATCTGGGCGGCGTGGTCGAGATGAAGAAGCTCCCCGGCGCGCTGTTCGTGGTTGACCCCCGCAAGGAGCGCAATGCCATCAATGAGGCCCGCAAGCTGCACATCCCCATCGTAGCCATCGTGGACACCAACTGCGATCCCGACGAGATCGACTATGTCATCCCCGGCAACGACGACGCCATCCGTGCCATCAAGCTGATCTCCGGCGTGATGGCCAACGCCATCCAGGAGGGCAAGCAGGGCCAGGACGCTTCCGAGGCTTCCGCTGAGAAGGAAGCGGCCGCCGAGTAATTCCGGCCCCAAACCGTGATGTTGAGAGCGCCCGCCCGCGCGGGCGGGCGCTCCTTTTGATATTTGAGATGGAGGTAATGTGATCATGGCAATCACTGCAAAAGACGTACAGACCCTGCGCGAGATGACCGGTGTGGGTATGATGGACTGCAAGAAAGCCCTCACTGAGGCCGAGGGCAACATGGACAAGGCCGTTGAGATCCTCCGCGAGAAGGGCCTGGCCGCCTCTCAGAAAAAGGCGGGCCGCATTGCCGCCGAGGGCATGGCCTATGCCACCGTGGTGAACGGCGTCGGCGTGGTGGTCGAGGTCAATGCAGAGACCGACTTCGTTGGCAAGAACGAGAAGTTCGTGGACTTCGTTAAGGGCGTGGCCGCCGTTGTGGCCGCCAACAAGCCCGCCGACCTGGATGCCCTGATGGCCCTTTCCTACGGCAACGGTCGCACCGTGCAGGAGGAGCAGCAGGAGATGGTGCTCGTCATCGGCGAGAACATCAAGGTCCGCCGCTTTGCTTTCTTTACCGATGGCATCTCCGTGCCCTATGTCCACGCTGGCGGCAAGATCGGCGTGCTGGTAAACCTGGAGACTGGCCTGACTGCCGAACAGGTGGAGACCGTGGGCAAGGACGTGGCCATGCAGATCGCCGCTTTGAACCCCCGTTTTTGGGACAAGAGCCAGGTTGACCAGGCCACCCTGGATGAGGAGAAAAAGATCCTCCTGGTGCAGATGGAGAACGATCCTAAGATGGCTTCCAAGCCCGAGAAGGTCAAGGAGGGCATCGTCGCCGGTAAGCTGGGCAAGTTCTACAAGGAGAACTGCCTGCTGCAGCAGGAGTTCGTGAAGGATAACGCCATGACCGTGGAGCAGTATATCGCCTCCGTTGCCAAGACTCTGGGCGGTACCATTACCTTCAAGAACGCCGTCCGCTTTGAGAAGGGCGAGGGCATCGAGAAGAAGCAGGAGAACTTCGCCGAAGAGATCGCTAAGCAGCTGGGC
>NZ_JH417851.1:0-33741 GCF_000239295.1 Flavonifractor plautii ATCC 29863 | reverse complement strand
CGCGTACAAGCGTTTTGCCGGAGGCAAAACCTTGGATTGGGGCGGATTCATTTCGCCCCAATCGAATGAAAATCGGGGCTCCCCGCCCGGCTTGCCGGGTGGGGCGGAACTTCGCCGAAGAGATCGCTAAGCAGCTGGGCAAGTAAACCACAGATTGTCTTCGAGCGCCGGACACTGAGTGTCCGGCGCTTTTCCATGCCTGCGCGTTCTCCTGCGCCCGCCTCCGGCGGGCCGCGCCGCATGGCGCGTACAAGCGTTTTGCCGGAGGCAAAGCCTTGGATTGGGGCGGATTCATTCCGCCCCAATCGAATGAAAATCGGGGATCCCCGCCCGGCAAGCCGGGGGGGGCGGAACTTCGCCGAAGAGATCGCCAAGCAGCTGGGCAAGTAAACTGCAGATTGGCTTCGAGCGCCGGACACTCAGTGTCCGGCGCTTTTCCGTGACAGCGGGTTCTGTTTGGTGCAGGGGGATTGTGCTTGACGCGGGGGACGTGCTATACTAAGTACTACATTATAAAATGGAAACGGAGGACAACAATCATGAGGAAAGATTTTGGAGCCAAACCCTTCCTGTACCCTCAGCCTGTCTTGATGCTCGCCACCTACGGCGAAGACGGCACCCCGGACGTAATGAACGCCGCTTGGGGCGGAATTGCCGACATGAAACGGGTGGCCATGTATCTGAGCGCCAGCCATAAGACGGTGAAAAATATCCTGGCCCGGAAGGCATTCACGGTGAGCATGGCGGATGCGGACCACGTGACGGAGTGCGACTACCTGGGCATTGTGTCGGCCAATCAGGTGCCGGACAAGGTGGCCAGGGCGGGGTTCCATGTGACCAAGAGTGCCCATGTGGACGCCCCGCTGGTCGACGAGCTGCCCCTGGCCCTGGAGTGCCGGTTTGTTAGCTTTGACGAGGAGAGTGAGCTGTTGGTTGGCGAGATCGTCAACGTCAGTGCGGACGAGCGCATCTTGAACGCGGACGGCGCCATTGATCCGGCCAAGCTGCGCCCCATCACCTTCGACATGGCAAACAGCGTCTACCTGGTGCTGGGGGAGAAGGTGGGCAACGCCTTCCAGGACGGAAAGAAGCTCAAGTGAGAGAAAGCGGCGGTTCGGCGAGACAGTCCGGGCCGCCGCTTTTTCTCTTGAGACTTGTCCCCGGGCCTGTTATAATAAAAGAAAACGGATGTTCTATCAGGGGGCGATGCCATGGAGGATTTATTGGAGGGACTCAACCGGGCGCAGCGGGAGGCGGTCACGGCGACCGAAGGCTTTGTTCGGGTGATCGCCGGGGCGGGCTCCGGCAAGACCCGCGCCCTGTCCCATCGGTTTGCGTTCCTGGTCAATGAGCTGGGTATCCTGCCGGGGAATATCCTGTGCGTGACCTTCACCAACAAGTCGGCCGCGGAGATGCGTCAGCGCATCCATCGGCTGACCGGGGACGACGACACGGGCTACATTAACACCTTTCACGGCTTCTGCGTCTCCGTGCTCCAGGAGGACAGCCACGTGGTGGGGTATCCAAAGAGCTTTCTGGTACTGGACAACGCAGACATTGACGCCATGCTGCAGATGATCTATGAGGAGCGGGGCCTCAGCCTCCGGGATATGACCTTCCGGGCGGCGCGGGATATGATCGAAATCCGCAAGCTGTTCAAGGAACCTGAGTATTACCGGGACATGCTTAGTCTGTCGCTGGACGCTCTGAAGCAGAGGTATCTGGACGCGGTACAGGCCGGGGATATGATCTTTTACGGCTACCTCTACCAAGAGAGAAAGTGCTTTGGGCTGGACTACAACGACCTGATCAAATTCACCCTCCATATCTTCCAGGAAAATGAGGCTATCCGGCTCAAGTGGCAGAAGCGGCTGGAGTACATCATGATCGACGAGTTCCAGGACATTGACGGGCTCCAGTATGGACTGATGGAGGTGCTCTGCGGCTATCACAGGAATCTGTTCATCGTGGGTGATCCGGATCAGACCATCTACACCTGGAGGGGGGCCAACGTAAAGTACCTGCTGGATTTTGACAAGCAGTTTCCGGGCACAAAGACCATTCTGATGACGGAAAACTACCGCTCCACACCGGAGATCCTGTCGGCGGCCAACGCCCTAATCGCACAAAACGCCGCCCGTATCCCAAAGGAGCTGCGCCCCACCCTTCCATCCGGCGGGCCCGTCCTGTGCCATTTCGGGGAGAACCCGGTGACGGAGGCCGGATGGATGGCGGGTGAGATGTCCAAGCTGCGGGAGAAGGGGGTGCCCTACCGGGACATGGCGGTGCTCTATCGGGCCCACTATGTCACCCGGGCGGTGGAGGGCGTTCTGCTCCGTGAGAAGATTCCCTATACGATCTACAGCGGCGTGCCCTTTTTCAGCCGGATGGAGATCAAGGACGCCCTGTCCTATCTGCGGATGCTCGCCTACCGGGACGATCTGTCCTTCCGGCGCATCGTCAACGCGCCCAAGCGCAACTTGGGCAAGCGGCGGATGGCTTTTCTGGAGGAATACGCGGCGCAGCAGGGCTGCCCTCTATACCGCGCCCTGCAGGAGTGCCTGGACGAGCCCCTGTTTAAGGGGACGCGGGCCCGGTCTTTTGTGTCGTTGATCGAGGGGCTTTCCACCGAATGCGAGGGGCGGCCAGTTTCAGAGGTGCTGTCCGCCGTGCTCAACGAGAGCGGCTACGAGATGATGCTCCGCACCGAGGGAAGCCAGGACCGGCTGGACAATCTGGCCGAGCTGAAGCAGGCGGTCTATGAGTATGAGACCACCTGCGGCGAGGAATGTACCCTGGAGCACTACCTGGCCCATGTGGCCCTCTTTACCAATAGCGACACCGGGGAGGTGGGGGACCGTGTGAAGCTGATGACCGTCCATGCGGCCAAGGGGCTGGAGTTCCCCTATGTGTTCCTGTGCGGCATGAACGAAGGGATCTTCCCCTCACGGAAGGTGCGCACCCGTCAGGGAATGGAGGAGGAGCGGAGGCTGGCCTTTGTGGCGGTTACACGGGCAGAGAAGGGGCTGTACCTGTCCGAGGCGGACGGGACGAATTTCGACGGCTCACCCCGCTACCCTTCCCGGTTCCTGCTGGACATGTGGGGGACATTCATCCCCGTACCGGAGCCCCAGGAGGGCCTGCTGAAGGCGGCCAGGGGGTACGCCGAGAGCAGCAACCGCGCCCTGCCCCCGGACGACGGCGCGGTGCTCCTTCCGGTGGGCCAGAGGGTGCGGCATTTCGTGTTCGGGCTGGGCCGGGTGCTGGACGTGGACCTGAACCGGGGAGCCCACCTGGTCCAGTTCGACGATATGGAGACGCCCCGGCGGATCTCTTTCCGGGCGAAGCTGGAGGCTTGGCCGGAGGATGCCCCTTCAACGGGTGAGCGGCAAAACTCCGATTACGAATAATTTGTAAAAACTTTGGCCTAACCCCTAGGCAAACGTGGAAAACTATATTAAAATAAAAGGGACTGAATACCGTATAAAGGGGTTGAACGTATGAGTGAACCGCAGTATAAGCGGGTCCTTTTGAAATTGAGCGGCGAGGCGCTGGCCGGAGAGGCCAGCCGTGGCCTGGACTTCGACGTGATCGGCAGTGTGTGCGACGTAATCAAGAAGTGCGTAGCCTGTGGCGTGCAGATCGGCATCGTGGTGGGCGGCGGCAACTTCTGGCGCGGCGTCAAGGACGGCGGCGACCGGATGGAGCGCACCCGCGCCGACCACATGGGTATGCTGGCCACCACCATCAACGCCCTGGCCGTGGCCGACGTGCTGGAGCAGAAGGGCGTGGACGTGCGGGTGCAGACCGCCATCGAGATGCGCGCCATGGCTGAGCCGTACATCCGCTCCAAAGCCATCCGGCACATGGAGAAGGGCCGGGTCGTGATCTTTGGCTGCGGCACCGGCAACCCGTTTTTCTCCACTGACACGGCCGCGGTGCTGCGGGCCGCGGAGATCGACGCGGATGCCATTCTGCTGGCTAAGAACATTGACGGCGTCTACAGCGCCGACCCGAAGAAGGACCCCTCTGCGGTCAAGTATGACACCATCACTTATGACGATGTGCTGGCCCAGCACCTGCAGGTGATGGACTCCACCGCCACGTCCCTGTCCATGGATAACAAGATCCCGGTGGTTCTGTTTGCGTTGAAGGACCCGGAGAACATCCTGCGGGTCGTTATGGGAGAGAAAATTGGAACCATTGTCAAGGAGGAACCGTGATATGAAGGAAGTCAACAAGGAATTCGATGCAAAGATGCAGAAGACCATTGACGTGGTCATGAGCGATTTCGCCAGCGTCCGGGCCGGCCGCGCCAACGCCGCTGTGCTGGACAAGATCACCGTGGACTACTACGGCGCTCCCACACCTCTGAACCAGGTAGCGGCTATCTCCTCCCCAGACCCCAGGAGCCTGATGATCCAGCCTTGGGATAGCACCCTGCTCAAGGCCATTGAAAAGGCCATCCAGACCTCCGATCTCGGCATCAATCCACAGAATGACGGTAAAGTAATTCGCCTTGCCTTTCCGCAGCTCACGGAGGAACGCCGCAAGGAGCTGACGAAGCAGGTCAAGAAGTACGGCGAAAACGGCAAGGTGGCCATCCGCAACATCCGCCGGGATGCCATGGAAAAGTTTAAGGCCATGGAAAAGAAGTCGGAGATTACCGAGGACGACCGGAAGGACTATGAGAAGGAGCTCCAGGACATGACCGAAAAGCGCTGCAAGCAAATCGACGAGCTCACTGCCAAAAAAGAGACAGAGCTGATGGCGGTCTAAGCCTGTAAAGCAGATAGACCTCACGGTGCGGGACACCTGGATGTCCCGCACCGGAATTTTATGGGACCGGGTAGGATAAACTATGTCATTCTTAAAAACGAAAGAGAGCGGGGAGGCACAGGTGGATTTTGACCGCCTGCCCCGCCACGTGGCAATCATCATGGACGGAAACGGCCGCTGGGCCAAGCGCCGTGGCCTGCCTCGTACGGCGGGGCACGCCGCGGGGGCAGAGACTTTCCGCAGCATCGCCACCTATTGTCAGAAGATCGGACTGGAGTACCTTACAGTGTACGCCTTTTCCACGGAGAACTGGAAGCGCCCGCTGGAGGAGGTTTCCGCCATCGTGGGCCTGCTGAAAAAGTATCTGCTGGAGTCCATCGAAAAGATGGAGAAGGACAAAATTAAGCTCCACTTTTTTGGTGATCTGGAGCCGCTGCCCCAGGAGCTCAAGGATATGTGCCGGAAAACCAGCGAGATTTCCGAGCGGTATGAGGGGATGCAGGTCAACGTCTGCTTCAACTATGGGGGACGGGACGAGATCGTTCGGGCCGCCCGACATTTCGCCGCAGACTGTGCGGCGGGAGGACGGAAACCGGAGGAGCTGACCGAGGTGCTGTTTTCCGAATACCTCTGCTCCAATGGTGTACCCGACCCGGATCTGGTGATCCGCCCCAGCGGGGAAGTGCGCATTTCCAACTTCCTGCTGTGGCAGTCCGCCTATGCGGAATTCTATTTTACTGACGTACTGTGGCCCGATTTTTCCAAAGAGGAGCTGCATAGGGCGTTGGCGGCCTACCAGGGCCGTTCCCGCCGTTTTGGAGGTGTCTGAGTGGGTAAGCGAATCATGGTGGCGGTTATTTTCATCCCGCTCCTGCTGGTGCTGTTTTACCTGATTTCTCCCGCGTATCCTTGGGCTCTGTGCCTCCTCATTGCCGGGCTGTCCATGATCGCGGTGCATGAGGTGCTCTGGTCCACCGGCTTTTTGAAGCATACCCGCATCTCCGGCTACTCCATCATACTGGCCGGGCTGATTCCCTTCTGGGTCTACTATGACGGGCGGCCTCTGCCCGCGCTGTGCGGCCTGTTCGTGTATGTGGTGCTTCTCTTTGCCGAGGCCATCGCAAGCCACAAGCGCCTGTCTCTGGAGAAGCTGGGAGGCGCCTTTTTCCTGACTGTGGTGATCCCCTTCTTCCTGTCCTCCTTCCTGCGCATTCGCCAGATGGAGCACTGGGAGCCTTTGCTCATCCTGCCCCTGGTGGCGGCCTTTATCAGCGATGCCTTCGCACTGTTTGCGGGCATGGCTTTCGGCAGGCACAAGCTGGCGCCGGAGCTCTCTCCTAAAAAGACGGTGGAGGGGGCCGTGGGCGGCTTTGTGGGGACGGTGGTGTGCACGGTACTGTACGGCGTGCTGCTCCGCTTCGCCTTCGACTATACTGTGAACTACCTGTACCTGGCCCTCTACGGAGCCCTGGGCAGCGCCATCTCCCAGATGGGCGACCTGTCATTTTCCTATATCAAGCGGCAGTACGGAATCAAGGATTTCGGCAACATTTTTCCCGGACACGGCGGCGTGCTGGATCGGTTTGACAGCGTGATCTTCTGCGCGCCCCTGATCGAATTGTTGCTCCGGTTCCTGCCCGCCGTGGGAGGAGCATAGCATGGAACAAAACCGCTGTATTTCTCTGCTGGGCTCCACTGGCTCCATCGGGCGGCAGTCACTGGACGTGATTGCCGCCTGTGGCATGCGTGTGGCCGCCTTAACGGCCAACCGGGACGTGGAGCAGATGGAGAAGCAGTGCCGCCGCTTCCAGCCGGAGCTGGCGGTGATGATGGACCCGGAGGCCGCCGCGTCCCTGCGCCTGCGCCTGGCTGACACGCCCATCCGCGTGGCGGAGGGGATGGAGGGCCTGCTGGAGGCGGCCAGCCTGGAGGCGGCGGACACGGTGCTCACCGCCGTGGTGGGGATCGTGGGACTCCGTCCCACTTTGGCCGCCATCCGGGCTGGTAAGCGCATCGCCTTGGCCAACAAGGAGACACTGGTGTGCGCCGGGGAGCTGGTGAGCGATGCGGCTGCATGGAGCGGCTCCCAAGTGGTGCCGGTGGACTCGGAACACTCCGCCATCTTCCAGTGTCTCCAGGGCTGCCAGGACAGGGGAGAGGTGCGCCGCCTGATTCTGACCGCCTCCGGCGGCCCCTTCTGGGGATGGAAAGGGGAGGACCTTGCCGGAGTGACGGTAGAGCAGGCTCTGGCCCATCCCAACTGGAATATGGGGGCCAAGATCTCCGTGGACTCGGCCACCATGATGAACAAGGGACTGGAATTTATTGAGGCCATGCGCCTTTACCACATGCCCCCGGAAAAAATCTCCATTGTGATTCACCGGGAGAGTATAGTCCATTCCCTGGTGGAATACTGTGATCATGCGGTGCTGGCGCAGCTTGGCGTGCCCGATATGCGCCTGCCCATTCAATACGCCCTGACTTGGCCCGGCCGGGTTGCGGCGGTGGCAGAGCCGCTGGACCTGCTGTCCTGCCCGCCCCTGACCTTCCATGCGCCGGACTATGTGGCGTTCCCCTGTCTGGCCCTGGCCCTGGAGGCCGCCCACACCGGCGGCAGCGCCACGGCGGTGCTCAACGGGGCCAACGAGGAGGCCGTGGGGCAGTTCCTGGCCGGACAGCTCTCTTTTTCCGGCATTGCGGAGCAGGTGGCCTACGCCATGGCCGCGGTTCCCGCGGTGCAGTCTCCCTCCCTGGGGGACATTCTGGACGCGGATCAGGCGGCGCGGGAGGCCGTGCGGGGACACCGGCCCGATACGCACTGAGTAAGGAGCGATGCTATGACCATCCTGTTCATCCTGATTACCATCCTGCTCTTCGGCGCGCTCATCGCCATCCATGAGTTCGGACACTTCATCGCGGCCAAGACCCTGGGGGTGCGGGTGGAGGAGTTCGCCATCGGTATGGGCCCTAAGCTGCTCTCCAGGACAAGGGGGGAGACGACCTACTCTCTCCGGGCCCTGCCCATCGGAGGGTTCTGCTCCATGGAGGGTGAGGAGGAGGCCTCGGACGATCCCCGGTCCTTCAGCGGTAAGCCGGCGTGGAAAAAATTCATCATTCTGGTGGCCGGAGCATTTTTGAATTTTGTGACGGGGCTGGTGATCCTGCTGGTGCTCTTTTCCGTGGCGGGGAGTCCGTCCGCGCCGGTGGTCAGCGGTTATCTGCCGGGGGCGGAGGACATTCGGGAGACCGGCCTGCTGCCCGGCGACGAATTCTACCGCATCGACGGGCACCGCATCTATTTCCAGAGCGATGCGATTCTTTTCCTGGGCCGGGCGGGGGAGGATGTGGCCGTCGAGGTGCTCCGGGACGGCCGGCGGCTCGATCTGGGCACTCTGCACCTGCCCTACCGTACCCTCACCGACGAGAGCGGCCAGCAGAGCCTGAAGCGGGGAGTCATGGTGGGGGAGCTCCGGGAGGCCGGGCCCCTGGGCACCCTGCGCAACGCCTGGTACCAGTCCATCGACTACGTGCGAACGGTATGGCTCAGTCTGGGGGATCTGATCCGCGGCGCGGTGAGCCTCAACGACATGGCCGGCCCCATCGGCATCTTCGCCATGGCCGGCGAGGTGGGCCAGCAGGGGGCGGCTGCCGCCGGAATGGCCGGGGCTCTGCTCAATATTTTCAGCTTTGTGGCGCTGATCGCCATCAATCTGGCGGTGATGAACCTGCTGCCCATCCCCGCTCTGGACGGCGGGCAGATTCTTTTCCTACTCGTGGGCGGCATTTACCACTTCTTCACCCACAGGCGTATCGACCAGAAGTACCTGGGCTATATCAATATGGCGGGCTTCTTCTGCCTCATTGCCCTGATGGTGGTGGTGGCCGTCAGCGACGTAAACAAATTGATCCTGTAGGGAGGCTTGTCCTATGACCAGACAGATTCGCGTGGGCGGCGTCCCCATCGGGGGGGGTGCTCCGGTCACCATTCAGTCCATGACCAACACCCGCACCGACGATGTGTCCGCCACAGCGGAGCAGATCAAACGTCTGGCGGCGGCGGGGTGCGAGATTGTGCGGGTGGCGGTGCCCGATCTGGCCGCCGCCCGGGCGGTGGGGGCCATTCGGGAGCGGAGCCCCATCCCTCTGGTGGCGGACATCCATTTCGATTACCGGCTGGCCCTGGAGTGCGTGGCCGCCGGGTGCGACAAAGTGCGCATCAATCCGGGCAACATCGGCGGGGAGGACCGGGTGAAGGCGGTGGCCGACGCCTGCCGCCAAAAGGGGATTCCCATCCGTATCGGAGTCAACGGCGGCTCCCTGGAGAAGCCCATCCTGGCCAAATACGGCGGGGTGACGCCGGAGGCCCTGGTGGAGTCGGCCTTTGGACATATCCGCCTGCTGGAGAAATTTGACTTTACCGACATATGCGTGTCCCTCAAGTCCTCCAGCGTGCGCACCACCATGGCGGCCTACCGCCTGATGAATCGGGAAAGTGATTATCCTTTACATCTTGGGGTGACGGAGACCGGCACCCTGCGCATGGGCACCCTCAAATCCGCGGTGGGCATCGGCGGCTTGCTGGCCATGGGTATCGGGGACACCATGCGGGTCTCTCTCTCCGCCGATCCGGTGGAGGAGGTATACGCCGCCCGGGACATCCTCAAGGCCGCCGGGGTGCGGAAGGAGGGACCGGAGCTGGTGTCCTGCCCTACCTGCGGGCGCACCCGTATCGACCTCATCGGCCTGGCCACCCAGGTGGAGGAGCGGCTTAAGGCCGTGGACAAGCCCATCACCGTGGCGGTCATGGGCTGTGTGGTCAACGGCCCCGGAGAGGCCTCCGCCGCCGACGTGGGCATCGCCGGCGGCAACGGGGAGGGCCTGCTCTTCCGCAAGGGAGAGATCGTGAAAAAGGTTCCCCAGGAGGCCCTGGTGGACGAGCTTTTCGCACTAATTGAGGAACTTTGACGGAGGAGGCAGGAGCGTTTCAACCATGTCACAGGCACAGAAGATTCCCTTTTTGAATTTGTTTTCCGCCTGGCGGCCCGGTGAAGAGCTGGCGGCCCTGGCAGGCGGCTATCTGGTCACGGGGGCGGTGATCGATAAGGCGGCCCGCTCTATCCGCGCCAAGGTGGAGTGCCCTCGAATGCCCGAGGAGGGCCTGCGGCACCAGATCGAGAAGAGCCTGGCCTTGGCCTACCGGGTGGAGCGGGTGGAGCTGGAGATGGGAGCGGCGGCCGCGACTGCTCCCACATCGGCTCCTGTGGCGGCTGAACCGGCTCCTGCGGCCAGCGCCCCTCCTCCTCCGCCCCCGGCCGCCCCGGTGGAGGAGGATGCCATGGCGGCCTTCCGCCGCACGGAGGAGATCCGCCGGAGAGCTCTGGCTGGTCTCAAAACTGCCAGCCCGCGGGAGAAAAAGGCGGCCTCCGGCGGCCCGAGAGGAAAGCTACTCTACGGCAAGCACGAAATCAAGCGGGAGAGCATCCCCATGAGCACCCTGGAGCTGGACATGGGAACCGTCATCGTCAAGGGAGACGTGTTTGCCGTGGATCACCGGGAGCTGAAAAAGCGGGGCGCATGGGTGGTGTGCTTCGATGTGACGGACTATACCGGCTCGGTGCGGGTGTCCAAGTTTTTCCCCGGTGACGAGGGGAAGGGCATTGTGGACGGGGTGAAGAAGGGCCAGCATCTGGTGATCCAGGGCAAGCTGAACATCGACCGCTTCACTGGCGACATGGTGCTGGAGCCCTACGCCATCATGGAGAGCGCCAAGCCCATGAAGACCGACGACGCGCCGGAGAAGCGGGTGGAGCTCCACTTGCACACCACCATGTCCTCCATGGATGCCCTCACCCAAGTGAGCCCCAAGGCGGGGCCGGACAAGAACGTGGTCAAGCGGGCGGAAGCGTGGGGCCATCGGGCCATCGCCATCACCGACCACGGCGTGGCCCAGGCATTCCCCGATGCCTGGCACTCGGCCAAGAAGATCAAGGTGCTTTACGGCGTGGAGGCGTACTTCATTAACGACGTAGACGACCGGGTGGTGGTACACGGGGACAAGGAACAAGACTTTACAGGCGATATCGTCTGTTTCGACATTGAGACTACCGGTCTGGACAAGCGGCGGGATGTAATCACCGAGATCGGAGCGGTGGTACTGCGGAACGGGGAGGTGGTGGAGCAGTTCTCCACGTTTGCTGATCCTGAACGGCCTCTGACCCGCGAGATCACCGAGCTTACCGGCATTACCGACGAGATGCTGAGGGGAGCCCCCTCCCAGGCGGAGGCCATAAATGCCTTTCTGGACTTTGTGGGGGAGCGCCCGCTGGCCGCCCACAATGCGGAGTTCGACATGGGCTTCATCGCCGAGGGGTGCCGCCGCATGGGCCGCCCCTTCGACAGCACCTCCATCGACACGCTGATTCTGGCCCAGAACCTGCTGCCGGAGCTGGGCAAGCACAAGTTGGACATCGTGGCGGAGCACCTGAATCTGCCTGCCTTCAACCACCACCGGGCCTATGACGACGCGGCCACGGTGGGCTATATGCTGGTACCTTTCTTTGAGATGCTGCGGGACAGGGGTGTACATACCCTCCAGCAGATCAATCCGGCTATGGCCAGGCTGCGTACCGGGGGCAAGGCCCGCCGCCAGCCCAAGCACCTAATCGTGCTGGCCAAGAACCAACTGGGCCTACGCAATCTCTACAAGCTCATCTCGGCCTCTCACCTGGACCACTTCAAACGCTACCCCATCATGCCCAAGAGCCTGATCAACCAGCACCGGGAGGGACTCATTATCGGCTCGGCCTGCGAGGCTGGAGAGCTGTTTCAAGCAGTTGTAAAGCGGAAAGACTTTGCGGAGCTTAAGCGCATTGCCTCCTGGTACGATTTCCTGGAGATTCAGCCTCTGTGCAACAATGCCTTCATGCTGCGCAAGGGTATGGTGCAGAGCCAGGAGGAGCTGAAGGACTTCAACCGCACCATCGTATCCCTGGGCGAGGCGCTGGACAAGCCTGTGTGCGCCACCGGCGACGTCCATTTCCTGGACCCGGAGGACGAGATCTACCGCCACGTCCTGCTGGCCTCCAAGGGCTTTGAAGATGCCGACTCGTCTCTGCCCATCTACTTCAAGACCACCACCGAGATGCTGGAGGAGTTTGCCTATTTGGGGAAGGAGAAGGCCTATGAGGTGGTGGTGCGCAACACCAATCTGGTAGCCGACTGGTGTGAGGACGTAGTGCCTCTGCCCCAGGGGCTGTTCGCCCCCAAGATCGAGAACTCAGCGGAGGAGCTGACCAGTCTGGTCTGGGGGAAAGCAAAAGCCCTTTACGGTGAGGAACCGCCCAAAATCGTGGTGGACCGCATCAATGCCGAGCTGGGCGACATCATCAAGTGCAAGTACGACGTCATTTATATGTCGGCCCAGAAGCTGGTGCAGGACTCCCTGGCCCACGGCTACCTAGTGGGCTCCCGTGGCTCCGTGGGCTCGTCCCTGGTAGCCTTCATGTCGGGTATCACGGAGGTGAACTCCCTGCCGCCCCACTACCGCTGTCCCAAGTGCAAGCACTCGGACTTCGACACCGCCAAAGAGAAGGGGATCGGCTGCGGCGCGGACATGCCCGACGCGGTGTGCCCCGTCTGCGGAACGCCCTACGCCAAGGACGGCTTCAACATCCCCTTCGAGACCTTCCTGGGCTTCGGCGGCGACAAGGTGCCCGACATCGATCTGAACTTCTCCGGCGAATATCAGGCCAACGCCCACCGGTACACCTTTGAGCTGTTCGGGCAGACCCACGTGTTCCGGGCGGGCACCATCGGCACCGTGGCGGAAAAGACCGCCTTCGGCTATGTCAAGAAGTACATGGATGAGCGGGGAAGGACGGTAAACCGGGCGGAGGAGAACCGGCTGGCCCAGGGCTGCACCGGCGTCAAGCGCACCACCGGCCAGCACCCCGGCGGCATGGTGGTCATCCCCCAGAACCGGGAGATCTACGACTTCTGTCCGGTGCAGCACCCCGCCGACGATCCCAACAGCGACATCATTACCACTCACTTCGAATATCACTCCATGGAGTCCAACCTGCTCAAGCTGGACATGCTGGGCCACGATGATCCCACCATGATCCGCATGCTCCAGGATCTCACCGGGGTGGATCCGCAAAAGATCCCTCTGGACGACCGGGACACCATGAGCATCTTCACCTCCTCTGAGGTGCTGGGCTTCGTGGACGACCCCATCCTGGGCCCAACCGGCGCCGTGGCCATCCCGGAGTTCAACACCAAGTTCACCCGCGGCATGCTGGTGGACACCCAGCCCCACGAGTTTGACATCCTCCTGCGCCTGTCCGGCTTCTCCCACGGAACCGACGTGTGGCTGGGCAACGCCCGGGATCTGATTGTGGATCAGGGCGTCCCGGTCGGCCAGGCCATCGGCTGCCGCGACGACATCATGCTCTTCCTCATCTCCTGCGGCATGCCGGAGAAGCGGGCCTTCAAGATCATGGAGTCGGTGCGTAAGGGCCGGGGCCTGCCGGATGGGGCGGAGGAGGAGATGAGGGCCGCCGGCGTACCCGACTGGTACATCGGCTCCTGCAAGAAGATCAAGTACCTGTTCCCCAAGGCCCACGCGGTGGCCTATGTCATGATGGCCTTCCGCATCGCCTGGTTCAAGGTCCACCGCCCCCTGGCCTTCTACGCCGCCTTCTTCTCCATCCGGGCCAAGGCCTTCGACGCCACCTTCATGTGCCAGGGGATGGATGTGTGTAAGGCTAAAATGCGGGAGATTGAGAGCAAGGAGAAGCCCTCTCCCGTGGAGGAGGATATTTTGGTCACCCTTGAGGTGGTCTATGAGTTCTATCTGCGGGGGTTCACCTTTGAGCACATGGATCTCTACCGCTCTCACGCGGTCAACTTCCTGCCAGACAATGAGAAGGGAAGCCTGCTGCCCCCCTTCACCTCTGTGCCTGGTCTGGGCGAGACGGCGGCCTGGTCTATCATGGAGCAGCGGGAGGGAAAGCGGTTTATATCCATCGAGGAGTTTTCCGCAGCCTGTCCCAAGGTCTCCAAGACCCACATCGAGCAGCTCAAGGCCGCTGGTGCTCTGGACGGCATGCCGGATACGAGTCAGATTACCCTGTTCGACGGACTGTTTTAACCGGCATGCCGTCCGCTGCCTGTAGCGTCCGAGCGTTTTGCCGCAGGCAAAACCTCGATGGCGGGGCGAATTGATTTCGTCCCGCCAGATGGAGGGAAACGGGACCCCAGGGACGGCGCGGCCGCCCCTGGGGCATGCCGGATACGAGTCAGATTACCCTGTTCGACGGACTGTTTTAACCGGTATCCTGTCCTCTGTTGCCTACGGCCATTGTTAGGGCGCAGAGGAATTTCTGAGTGGAATTTACAGTTGTAACAGAATAAAATCCGTGGTATTCTTATGCCATCCAGATGAGAAAGGAGTGTATTTATTATGCTGAACGAAAAAGTTGCCTCTCTGCTGAACGAGCAGATCAATAAGGAGTTCTACTCCGCTTACCTGTATCTGGAGTTCTCCGCCTACTTCGAGGACGAGGGACTGGACGGCTTCGCCAACTGGTACAAGGTGCAGGCGCAGGAGGAACGGGATCACGCCATGCTTATGTTCCAGTATCTCCAGAACAACAGCCACCGCCCGGTGCTGGAGGGCATTGCCAGGCCCACCGCCGCCCCCAACGGCAGGCTGGAGGTGCTCAAGGCCGGCCTGGCCCATGAGCAGTATGTCACCAATCTGATTCACACGATCTACGATGCAGCCTATGAGGTCAAGGACTTCCGCACCATGCAGTTCCTGGATTGGTTTGTCAAAGAGCAGGGCGAGGAGGAGAAGACCGCCGAGGATATGATCAAAAAGATGGAGCTCTACGGCGACGATGCCAAAGGCCTCTACATGCTCAACAGTGAGCTGGCGGGCCGCACCTATGCAGCTCCCAGTCTGGTACTGTAACCTGTAGTTGAAACTGTAGACAAGGTGGGTGCCCTGCTATGGACAGGGCACCCACCTTACACATATATGCCGCGTCAGGGCATAAAAAGCTCAGGCCGCGTAGTCCAGGGCGACTGGGCGCTGGTGACAAACATAGTATAGAGGCGGCTGAGGGTATTCCAGCTCTCCTGATCCAGCGTCCCGGTTTCCGGACGGTGATTCAGATGTTGAATCCACTTGATGTTGTGCTCGGTGGCGGCATTGTTTACCCCGGAGACATCACAGGTTTCCACGCCGTTCAGGACCCGAGACAGCCCGCAGAACATGGACTGCACCAGGTTAAGATGAACGCTGGCCTCACCCGGTGCGACGGAAAACTCTGGACTTGGAAAGCTGCGGGTGGGCAGCGGAGTGAGGCGGGAAACCACCTGGTGATACAAGGAAACGATAGCGTCCCAGGTGGCCTGGTTTACCTGTCCGGTGACCGGAGGGAAAAATTCCCTCTGAAAGAGCATGACGGCCTCTAGGGTGCGTTCGCCGAAAATTCCGTCCGGCGTGAGACGGGGGAGGAAGGGGTAAGCGAAAGAAATGGTGCGCAGCATGGTTTGGAGGCTGCGTACGGGCTGTCCAATCAGGTGGAGTTGGGAGCGAATCATGTGGCGTCTTCTCCTCTCTCGTCGGTGCTGCCCAGTGTCATGGGTTGGCCGGGGTACTGGGTCAGGCTGGTGGCTTCGCTCTCGGGAAGCTCCGGCCGGAACTGCTCTGGGATGACATTGGTATATTGGCTCATGGTATCCACTATGCCGACATAAAATCGGTAGAGTGCGGCCCAGGTGTCCTCGCCTACAACGCCGTCTTGGTACAGACCAGCCATCTGTTGAAGAGCCAGGACTGCGTTTTGGGTGGATTGCCCGAAAATCCCGTCCACAGCCACCGGGGGGATGTTATTATAAAACTCCGCCACCACAGAGAGAAGGTACTGTATTACCTTGACATTTTCTCCGGTGTCGCCGAGGGAAATGGTATCGGGGCGGTTGACGGGCACCAAGGTGGTGTAGAAGGTCTGACCCTCGCTGACCAGCTCCGCCAATTCCAGAACGCCCACGTACAGAAAGACCAGCTTATACCAGGTGGCGTTTCCAACGACTCCGTCCGGCGTCAGGCTGAAAATCTGCTGGAATTTGATGACCGACTGCTCGGTGGACGCTCCGAAGATCCCGTCCACCGGCTGAACCTTCGGAATAGCGGGGTAATCGCGGGAGATGCGGTTGAGCATGGTCTGGATGCGCACCACCGGCTCCCCCCGGTCGCCCAGCCGCACCGGAGTTCCGGGGTAGGAGCTGCGGATACCCATGACAGGAGCATTGTTCACGATCTCGATATTGTCGCCATAATAGTTTCGCAGGATGGTGACGGAGTCGGCGCCCTGCTCTGCCATGGCCTGGCTGCCCCACTGGGAGAGACCGTCGCAGGTGGTGGTGGTGCCGTTGCAAAATTTGGCTGCCAGGGGCTCCACAAAGCCGGTGCGCCGTATGTAGGAATTGAAGATCTCATCCACCATCTGGCTGATGTTCTCAAAAATGTTGCGCCCTTTGATGAATTTCTGGTCGTAGGCCGTGCTGGCGGTGATGTTGAAGGGGTAGCCGCGGCTGGGGTAATATTCGGTATATACCCGGTTGAGGGCAAACGAAATAATCGCCAGGATGTTTGCACGGATAGCCGCCGGCTCCCAGGTGGGATAGATCTCGCTGGAGGCCACATTCTTAACGTATTCCGGGAAGGAAACCGTCACATTTTCCGCAGCGGCGCTGGGGGCGCCCAGATGCACGGTGATGTACTGTGGGACATAGGGCGTTACAGGTGTGGTCGGCATGGGGGTACCTCCTTACAGATCCTGGGGTGGAATATCCACGATCTCCCCCCGGGTAGACGACGAGGTCTGCTCCGGCAGGGGAATCAGCTCCAGCTCCTGTAGTGTTTCCGTATTAGGAAAGACCTGGACATTCTCCACCAGAAGCATCTCATAGCCCGGTACCTCCACCCAGATGTCACAGACGGCGAAGGGGGACTCTGTCCCTGGGGATTCACTGGCAGACGGCTCGGGTGTGGCGACGCGGATCGGCGCGGTGCGTCCGTTTTCGTCCGTCACTCGTAAGGCCAGCAGCGTATGCCGCCCGCCGCCCGCCCTCTGCGTCACCGCTACAGTAGCGCCCGGCACCGGGAGCTGGGCCCGGGAGGTATATACGCGGGTGACAATGGTTCCAATCGAGGCCAATTGGCATTCCTCCTTTTCCTCACTCTATGCACCGGACCGGAAGGCGGTTCCAGGGAAAAGAACGTTGACATCGGCCCCTCTTTCGAGTAAACTGAATAGGAATCTTGCAGCGGAACGGGCGAGTTACGTGCGGTACCGCTTTGGAACAAGAAGAAGAGTGATGGAGCTATGAAAAAAGATAAAGTGTCCAGTGCGGTGATACGTCGCCTCCCACGGTACTACCGCCACCTGAACGACCTCTATTTGGCCGGTGTGGAGCGCATTTCATCCAACGCGCTGGGCAAATCCATGGGGCTGACCGCCTCACAGATCCGGCAGGATCTCTCCTGCTTCGGCGGGTTCGGCCAGCAGGGCTACGGCTATAATATTGAAAATCTGCGGGGGGAGATTTCCGACATTCTGGGTATGAACCGCGGCCACAACGCGGTCATTCTGGGGGCGGGCAACTTGGGCCGGGCCCTGATGGAAAACTTTCACTTCGAGCGCTCCGGTGTGGCGCTTTCGGCCGCCTTTGATGTGGCGCCGGATGTGGTTGGGCAGAGACTCTCCGGGGTGCCGGTCCACCACGTGGACCAGTTGGAGGAGTATCTGGGCCAGCATCCGGCCAGCATCGGGGTGCTGACGGTTCCCCGGAGCGTGGCCAACCGGATCGCCGGTCGGCTGGTGGCCTCCGGCGTGAAAGGAATCTGGAATTTCACCAATATTGAGCTGACGGTGGACGCGCCGGACATAGTGATTGAGAACGTCCACTTTGCCGACAGCCTGTTGGCGCTGAGCTATATGATTTCGGAGGTACCATGAAGAGACTTGCCGTTGGCCTGCTTGCCCTGGTCATCCTGATAGGCTGTGCGGCAGTATATGCCGCCGATACGGGAACAGGGGAGAGCCTTGTAACGCAGGGCTACCTGAACGACACTTATATTCCGGACGTACTGCGGCAGGCGGAGACACGCATCGCGGAGCAGACAAAGACCGTCTACGACTCTGTGCTGGCGGATCTGAATGCCAGGCACAGCGGTTATCTGGCCCGGGCAGGTGGAGAACAGAGCTATGCCGCCTCAATCACGGATTTCCGCTTTAAAAGGGGAGACGTGGTCAGCCTGCCTGCCGGTTCCGGGCTGCTGCTCCTGGCTGGAAGCGGAACCGTGTCCTATTCCGGCGGCAGTGTGGTGGATATTACGGTGGGGCAGACCGTGGCCTCCGGTGCCGCGCTGACCGCACGTCACCGCGTCTTAGCGGCCGAAAATACCACAGCGGCAGTGACAATCACCTCTGATACTGCGGTTTTGGGCGTAGAGGGCTTCTATACCGTGTCCTCCGGAGCGGGGCTGGACTACAATGCTCTGGCCGACGCATTAAAGCAGATGGGGCTGTTCCAGGGCACTGGAACGGCCTACGGCTCCGGGTATGATCTGGAGCAGGCTCCCACCCGTATCGTGGGACTGGTCATGTTCCTGCGTTTGATCGGGGAGGAGGGGGCTGCGCTGAGCAGCACAGCGGCCAACCCCTTTGCGGACACCCCTGCCTGGTGCGACCGCTATGTGGCCTATGCCTATGAGAAGGGCTATACCAAGGGCAACAACGTCAGTGCTGGTGGACAGCGCTACTTTGGACCGGATGCACAGCTCTCGGCAGGGGAGTACATGACCTTTCTTCTGCGGGCGCTGGGCTACTCGGACAGCGGGGCGTCGCCTGACTTCTCCTGGGCCAATGCCGTGGGCAAGAGCGTGGAGTTTGGTGTGCTCAACGCTGCGGAGCAGGCCAAGCTGACAGGTAGCCCCTTCCTGCGGGCCCAGGTGGCCTATCTGTCCTATTTCGCACTGTCGGCCCCTCTGAAGGACGGCAGCGGCATCCTGCTGGACAGGACGGCTGCCAGCAGCGGCGTGGACAAAGCCGTATTTCAGGCGGTGATGAACGGCGTCACCGTGGACAGGCTGAGCTGAATGGAAAGACCCTCCGGTTTACCGGAGGGTCTTTTTGTAAATGTTGCCCATTGACAACTGTTAGCAAGATAACTAAAATAAACTCTGTAAAATAGCTTGCATGGAAGGGGGTGTCTGAATGAGGCAAGAACGCCATGCGGGTTACGAGGTCAAGGCGCTGTCCAATCTGATCCGGCGCAAGGTCTGGGAGCTCTCCGGCCAGCCGGAGTGCGATGCTTTTACCGAGATGCAGGGGATGCTTCTGGGATTTCTGTGCCATAATCGGGATCAGGAAATCTTTCAGAAGGATCTGGAGGAGGCGTTTTATATCCGCCGCTCCACCGCGTCCAGGCTGCTGAAGCGCCTGGAGGAGGAGGGATTTGTGATGCGGTGCTCCGTATCCCGTGACGCCAGGCTCAAGCAGGTGATGGCAACGCCGAAAGCGGAGGCCCTGAACCAGCAGATTGCCTCGCGCATCACACAGGTAGAGGCGGCGCTGACCAAGGGAATCGGCGCTGAGGAGTTGCAGCAGTTCATGATGACCATCGCAAAAATGAAGCAGAACCTGATGGAGCCGTCTGTACTTCCGGCCGGGTGCACCTGCGGCAAAGACTGTGAGGAGGCTAACAGTTAGCAAGCGAATCAATCCCCAAGGAGGAATGTGCATGAAGAAAAAACGCGGACTTGTGAGCTGTATTCAGGAGTTCAAAAAGGACACGATTCTGACGCCGATCTTTGTCATCGGCGAGGTGGCCTTTGATGTCCTGATTCCCATGATGACAGGCCGTCTGCTGACCCAGGGCGTTGAGGCGGGAAATATGGAACGTATTTTCTACTACGGCGGCATTGTGGTCCTCATGGCCCTGGCGGCTCTGCTGCTGGGCGCCCTGTCCGGCCGTTATGCCGCCCGGGCGGCCACCGGCTTCTCCCGCAATCTGCGCCGGGAGATGTATCAGAATGTTCAGAAATTTTCCTTTTCCAACATCGACAAATTCTCCACCGGCGGTATCATTACCCGTCTGACCACCGATGTGACCAACGTACAGATGGCCTTTATGATGATCATCCGCATCGCTGTGCGCTGTCCCATCATGCTTATCTGTGCATGGGTGCTCACCTTTACCATCAACCCCAGACTGGCGCTGGTCTTCCTGGTGGTGATCCCCATCCTGGGCCTGGGCCTGTTCTTTATTATGACCGGAGCCCACCCCATCTTTGAGCGGGTGTTCAAGCGGTATGATCACTTGAACAATGTGGTACAGGAAAACCTGCTTGGCATCCGGGTGGTGAAGTCCTTTGTGCGTGAGGAGCACGAGAAGGAAAAATTCGGGAAGGTCTCCCAGGAGATCTATATGGACTTTTCCAAGGCGGAAAAGCTCATCGCCTTCAACATGCCGCTCATGCAGTTGTGCGTCTATGCGTGTATTCTGACCGTGTCCTGGCTGAGCGCCCATCTGGTAGTGGGCGGCAGCATGGATGTGGGGCAGCTCACCAGTATGTTCAGCTATATCATGATGATCCTCATGAGCCTGATGATGCTCTCCATGGTGCTGGTCATGATCATCCTGGCCCGCGCCTCCGCCGAGCGTATTACCGAGCTGCTCAACGAGGAGAGCGACCTGCGCAACGGGGAGAATCCGGTGGAGGAGGTCAAGGACGGCTCTGTAGTCTTTGAGAACGTCAGCTTCAGCTACGCCAAGGATCCCAGTAAGGAGTGCCTGAAAAACGTCAACCTGAACATCAAGTCCGGTGAGACGGTGGGTATTCTCGGCGGCACCGGCACCTCCAAGACCACGCTGGTGCAGCTTATTCCCCGGCTGTACGACGCTACCGAGGGCCGCATCCTGGTGGGCGGTGTGGATGTGCGGGACTACGACATGGACGCCCTGCGGGAGCAGGTGGCCATGGTGCTCCAGAAGAACGTGCTGTTCTCCGGCACCATTAAGGAGAACCTGCGCTGGGGTAAGAAGGACGCCACCGATGAGGAGATGGTCCGGGTATGCAAGCTGGCCCAGGCCGACCCCTTTATCCAGGAATTCCCCGACAAGTACGATACCTATATTGAGCAGGGCGGCTCCAATGTGTCCGGCGGCCAAAAGCAGCGCCTGTGTATCGCCCGGGCCCTGCTGAAGAAGCCGAAGATTCTGATTTTGGATGATTCCACCTCCGCCGTGGACACCAAAACCGACGCACTGATCCGCAAGGCGTTCCGGGAGGAGATCCCCGACACCACCAAGTTTATCATTGCCCAGCGTATCTCTTCCATCGAGGACGCGGACAAAATCCTGGTGATGGATGGCGGAAGGATTTCCGCCATGGGCACCCACGGCGAGCTGCTCCAGAGCTGTGAGATCTACCGGGAAATTTATGAATCCCAGACAAAGGGAGGGAGCGAGGATGAATAAGATGCCGAAGAAAAAGTCCCACACGGTCCGGCGCCTGCTCAGTTATGTGGGCCGGGGCTACCTAATCCGCTTTTTTCTGGTGCTGGTATGCATCCTGGTCAGCGCGGTGGCCTCTGTGGCCGGCTCCATCTTCCTGGGCGCCCTGATCGACAACTATATCACGCCTCTGCTGGCCATGGAAAACCCGGTGTTCACCGGCCTGCTCCACGCTCTGCTCCTGATGGCCTGCCTCTATGTGGTGGGCGCCCTGTGCGCCCTGGCCTACAACCGTCTGATGGTCACCATCTCCCAGGGCGTGCAGAAGAAGATCCGCGACGATCTGTTCGGCCACATGCAGACGCTACCTATCCGGTATTTTGACACCCACGCCCACGGCGATGTGATGAGCGTCTACACCAACGACGTGGATACCCTGCGGCAAATGCTCTCCCAGAGCATTCCCCAGGTAATCAATTCCCTGATGATGATCGTGGTCACCTTTGTCAGCATGGTTGTACTCAACCTCACTCTCACTGGCGTGGTAATCGTGTGCATCGTGTGCATGCTGCTGGTGACCCGGTTCCTGGCCGGACGCAGCGGCCGCTACTTCGTCCGCCAGCAGGTGAAGCTAGGCGATCTGAACGGCTATATCGAAGAAATGATCAACGGCCAGAAGGTGGTCAAGGTTTTCTGCCACGAGGAGGAGGCCCAGGAGGGCTTTGACCGTGTGAATGACGCCTTGTTTGAAAGCGCTTATAAGGCCAACAAGTACGCCAATATCCTCATGCCCATCCTCATCAACATTGGCAACATCCAATATGTGGTCATCGCCATGGTGGGCGGAGCGCTGGCCCTCAATGGCCTGGGGGGCGGTATTACCCTGGGTGTCATCGCATCCTTCCTCCAGCTCTCCAAGAGTTTGACCAACCCAATCAGCCAGATCTCTCAGCAGCTCAACTCTGTGGTCATGGCTCTGGCCGGTGCTCAACGGATTTTTGACCTGATGGATGAGCCCTCCGAGGAGGATCACGGCACCGTCACCCTGGTCAACGTCTCCTATAACAAGGACGGCGCCCTCCAGGAAACCAGTGAGCGCACCAATCTGTGGGCCTGGAAGGTTCCCCAGGAGGACGGGAGCTTCGCCTATACCAAGCTGGCGGGCGACGTGCGCTTTGATGATGTGGACTTCGCCTATGAGGAGGGCAAAACCATCCTCCACGACATCAGCCTTTTCGCCAAGCCCGGCCAGAAGCTGGCTTTCGTGGGCGCCACCGGCGCGGGTAAGACCACCATTACCAACCTGATCAACCGCTTCTACGACATCGCGGACGGCAAGATCCACTATGATGGCATCTCTATCAACGATATTCATAAGCCGGATCTGCGCCGCTCCCTGGGCATTGTGCTTCAGGATACCAACCTCTTTACCGGCACCGTGCGGGAAAACATCCGCTACGGCAATCTGAGCGCCACCGACGAGGAGGTGGAGGCCGCCGCCGTGCTGGCCAACGCAGACGACTTTATCCGCCGCCTGCCCCAGGGGTACGACACCATGCTCACCGGCAACGGCGCCAACCTGTCCCAGGGCCAGCGGCAGCTCATCGCCATTGCCCGGGCCGCTGTGGCCGATCCCCCGGTGATGATCCTGGATGAGGCTACCTCCTCCATTGACACACGCACTGAGGCCATCGTCCAGAGGGGTATGGACTCCCTGATGACCGGCCGCACCGTCTTTGTCATTGCCCACCGGCTATCCACTGTGCGCAACTCTGATGCCATTATGGTGCTGGATCACGGCCGCATTGTAGAGCGGGGCGACCACGAGGATCTCATCCGGCAGCACGGACTGTATTATCAGCTCTATACCGGCGCCTTTGAGCTGGAATAAAAAGAATTTGTACCAAGCACCCCTCTGCGTCCCCGGCATAGTATGGAGTGAGACCGGGCCGGAGCGGCGGTACTCCCACCGCTCCGCCTCTGGTTTCCATCATCAAACCAGGAGGTACTTCATATGGGGTGCAATAATGGCTGTGGCTTTGGCGGCGGCGGCTGCCTGTGGATCATTCTGATCATTATCCTGCTCTGTTGCTGCTGCGGCGGCGGGAGCTGGGGCGGTTGCGGCTGTGGTGGCTGTGGCTGCAACAACGGCTGCGGGAACAGCTGCTGCTGAGAAGGCAGTACAATAGCCGAACGGCAAACAGGCAGACGTGCCGTGGGGTGTTTTCCCCACGGCACGTTCCTGTGTATCAAACAAGTGGAAAGGAAGCGGAACACATGCATAGACGTACAACAGCCCTCTATTTCAGTCCCACGGGCGGGACGCGCACCTATGTCCGAGCTGTGGCGGCAGCTATGCCACACATGGGCGGAGAAGTGGACCTGACCCGACCGGAGGAGCGGCGCAAAGTTCATATGTTCGGCGCAGATGGCGTAGTTGTCCTGGGCGTACCGGTTTATTACGGCCGGGTGCCGGCGGTGCCGGGGCTGCTGGACGGCCTACAGGGGGAGGAGACTCCGGCGGTGCTGCTGGCTGTGTATGGCAACCGGCTCATTGACGACGCGCTGGCGGAGCTGAGCGACCTGTGTGCCGCCCGGGGGTTCCGCCCTCTGGCAGCGGGGGCCTTTGTAGCGCCTCACACATTTTCCGCCAAGGTAGCCATGGGGCGACCCAACGCAGGGGATCTGGCGGCGGCCGCGGAGCTGGGACGTCGGGCGGCGGAGAAGCTGTCGGGGCCTTGGTGCGCCCCGGAATTGCCCGGGAACCGGCCCTACCGCAGCTTTCAGAGGGCGCCGTTCTACCCAGTGGGGGACGATACCTGCACCCGCTGCGGCTGCTGCGTCGGGGCCTGCCCGGTGGAGGCCATCCATCCTGCCGCGCCCCGTGCGACCGACGGTGAGAAGTGCATCCGCTGCCTGGCCTGTGTCCGGGCTTGCCCGGCGGGCAGCCGACGGGTGGAAGGCCCCGCCTTTGCCGCTACAGCGGCTCATTTGGAGGAGGCATTGACCAAGGAGGACAAGCCGCCCGAGCTGTATCTGTGAAAGTAAACACAGGAGGCACCCCGTGGGGCGCCTCCTGTTTGGTTATTCGGGGAACAGCATATGGTCCACGCAGCAGCCGGAAAAGCCGGGGTGACAGCCCCAGATACCGGCAGCCGGAACGGCCGCCCGGGGCCACCTCCCTATGGTGCCGGTATCGAGAAAAGAGTACGGGATGGGCCGATTGGCTGCTCCTAGAGGCCTAAGAGACTGGCGGTGATGCCGCCGCCCACATTGCCCGCCGCCGCTGGAGCCAGCTACACCAGTGTATCTGCCGCCACGGGTTCGTCCACGTGGGGCATCCGCTTCATTTCCCGGGTAACCAGGGCCAGGGCCACCACTACTGCCGCGCTGTCGGCGATGGGACCGGCGTACATGACGCCATCAATCCCCAGGAAGAGGGGGAAGATCAAAATCAGGGGAATGAGAAAGATCACCTGCCGGGTGAGGGCGATCAGTGCGCCCCGCTTGGCCTTGCCAATGGAGGTAAAGAAATTGGCCGTAATGGGCTGGAAGGCATTGGCCAGTGTCATAAACATATAAATGCGGAAATACCGCTCGGCGAACTGAAAATACTCCTCGCTGCCAGAGGGGTCGAACAGTGCCACGATCGGCCGGGGAAAGAGCTGAAAGCACACAAAGGCAATGCAACAGATTATGGACGCGGCGACAATGGCCTTTCGGTAGGCCTCACGTACGCGGCTATACTGCCGGGCGCCGTAGTTGTAGCTGAAGATGGGCTGGCAGCCCTGAGAGATACCCAAGGTAAAGCCCAGCATCAGGATGTTGACCTTGGAGATGACCCCAACGCACGCCAGGGGAATGTCCTCACCGTAGTGGGAGAGCGCACCGTAGTAGGTCAGGGTATTGTTGAGGGTGATCTGCACCAGGAACATGGCCATCTGATTTAGAAAGGGGGAAACACCCAGGGAGCAGATGGCACGCAGAAGTGCCCCGGAAGGGTGCAGGGAGGCCGCCGTCAGGCGGATGGTACGGATGCGGGTGCGGAACAGATAGTACAGTACCATGACCAAGGAGAGAGCCTGCCCCAATACGGTGGCCAGTGCGCCCCCGGCCACGCCCATGTCCAGACCGAAGATAAACACCGGGTCCAATATGGTGTTGAGTACCGCGCCGGAGAGGGTACAGAGCATGGAATAGGTGGGACTTCCATCGGCCCGGACCAGGGAACTGGCCCCGGTGGTAAAGGTGACCATAGGCAGGCCGAAGGCAGTAATGCCCGTGTAGATCATGGCGTAGGGCAATACCTCCGGCGTAGCGCCAAACAGGTTGAGGAGTGGGCCTCGGAAAAACAAGGCGATCAGGCCCAGGGTGAGGCTGAACAGCGCAAGACAGGACAGTCCGGTGCCGGCCACCCGGCGAGCCCGTTCCTCATTTCCGGCCCCTAAATTCAGGTTGAAGTTGGCAGCAGTGCCGATGCCCATCATCAGGGCAATGGCGGTGGACACGGTGGTGAAGGGGAAAGCCACATTGGTAGCGGCGTTTCCCAAATATCCCACGCCCTGGCCGATGAAGATCTGATCCACTATATTATAAAGAGAGGTGACCAGATAGGCGACAATGGAAGGGATTGCGAATTTGGGCAGCAGGGTATTGATGGGGAGGGAGCCGAGGGGATTTTGGCTTGAATTGCTGTCTGGCATACCATTTTCCTCGCTTTCAAATCGCCTGATAATACTCTTATTGTAGTATAAACACAAAGATTCGTCAAATAAAATCCGGCACCCCCCAAAATGGGAGTTGCCGGATTTTATATATGGTATACCGGATGCTGCGTTGATAAACTCATTTCGGACAGGGGGAGGCTGCATCCTCGGCTTCTAAAACGGTACTGTAGTCCTATTGATGGCCGGTAATCCGCAGGAAGTCATGAATGGCCGGCGCCAGGGCGGCAAAGCACGCGCATAGCCGTCTCATACCGCGCTCTCCTCCTTGGGCGGCCGTTCCCTGGTCAGGGGGAAGGAGACGGAGGCGGTGAAGAGATCCGCCTGCGTTTGGACGGAGAAAGTTCCGCCGCAGGCCTCGGTGAAGGTGCGGGCGATGGACAGGCCCAGGCCGCTGCCCCCGTCGGTGCGGCTCTCGTCCCCCCGGACGAACCGCTCGGTGAGATCCACCCCGTCGGGCAGCTCCTCCCGTGATGTGTTGCGGAGCACCGCCGCGGCCTGCCCGTCTGCTGCGGTCAGCTCCAGGTAGATCCGGGAGCCCTCCAGGGAGTACTTGAGGGCGTTGCCGATCAGGTTCTGGAACACCCGGTACAGCCGGTCGCCGTCGGCGGCGATCCAGACCGGGGACTCCGGCAGACGGGGCCGCAGGGCAAGGCCGCTCTCCTCGATGGCCTCACCCATGTCCGCAAGGGTCTGGCGAAGCAGCTTTGCAAAATCAATCGGCTTTATATCTACGCTCAGGTTGCCCGTAGCGGCCTTGCTCACCTCGAACACGTCCCGCACCATGACCTGGAGCCGCTTGGACTTGTCGGAGAGGACACGAATGTAGTCCTGCACATGGTCGGGCAGGCCCTCCTCCTGCTGGAGCAGCTCGGTATAGCTGATGATGGAGGTGAGGGGGGTTTTGAGATCGTGGGAGACGTTTGTGATCAGCTCCACCTTCATCCGCTCGCTCCTCACCTGTTCGGCCAATGCGGTACGCAGACCCTCCTCCATGTGGGAGAGCTGCTCCGCTGCACCGTGGAAATCTGAGTCCGGCGGCAGGGGAGGGGCTCCCTCCAGCCTTCCCGCCCCGGCGGCCTCAATGCAGGCCAGCAGGGCGTCCAGCTCAGCGGCAGAGCGGCGGCTTTCCCTGACCAGCCACACCTGGAGACCGATCAGCACGATCCCGGCCATACAGAGCAGGAGCAGCAGCGGAAGGGGCAGACGGAACACCAGAAAGGCCGGCACGGACAGGGCGCAGAACAGGAAAAAGGGGAGGCAGGCGGCAAACTGCCAGATCATCCGTCGGTCGGCCCGCTGGGCGGCGGGGTGGCGCAGGATCTGCCGCCGGAGCAGGCGCACACAGGCGGCGCACAGGCTCTGCTCCTTGAGGTGTCCGAAATTGTACCGCAGGTCGTTGATATAAAGGTAAGCCCACCACAGGGCCAGGGGGACGGAGAGGTAGCGCACAATGCTGTAGGTGAGCACCTCCCCCATCAGCGCGGCCAGACAGCACATTCCGGCCAGGGTGCACACCCAGAGGAAGGGGACGAGCAGCAGGAGCTTGACCTCCAGCCACACCCGCCCGGTGAACCAGGCGATGGCCCGGTCGGCCCGCACCTTGTGACGGTGCCACACAATGGACAGGGCGGTGAGGGCGATACCTGCCAGGGGCGGAAGAAACAGGAAGCAGAAAAAGAAGGCACGGTTCTGTCGGAGAGAACCGACCAGGGAGGCGAGAGACGACGAGCCGGATGCGGGCGGGTACTCGGCCGCGGCCAGAGAGACGGACACGCCGGCCGGATCCGCGAAGGGGAGGGGGGAGAACTGACCGGAGATGTCGCGGCCGTCCTTGACGGCAGTCACCTTCTCCCCGTCGTAGGTGATCAGAAAATTATACCCGTCGGGCAGCCGGTCGGGAGACAGGGCGTCGGTGTTGGAGAACTTCAGCACTCCATCCGCCCGGACGCGGTAGAGCAGGCCGTCGTCCCAGCCCTCCAGGGGATTTTCCTCCTCCGGGGTATCGGCGGCGGAGGCCAGTTCATAGAGGCGGGCTTCTATAAAGCTGTGAAAGCTGTCCGTAGTCTGGTAGTCGGTCCAGAATATGTCGCGCCAGGGGATGTAGAAAGAGCCCCCGCTGGCAACGGTCACAATCACAGCCGCCGCCGCACTGTAGACCAGCAGCGTGACGCCCAGCACGAAAGCCAGAAAGGCCAGGGCGGGCTTAACGCTTCTCGATTTTGTATCCAATGCCCCACACCACCTTCAGATATTCCGGTTCCTTTGGATTGAGCTCGATTTTTTCGCGGATGCGCCGTATGTGTACCATGACGGTGTTCTCTGTGGCATAGGCCTCCTCGTTCCATACCCGTCGGTAGATCTCCTCGGCGGGGAAGACCCGCCCCAGGTTGCGCATGAGCAGATCCACGATTTTCAGCTCCGTGGCCGTCAGCTTCACCGGCTCCCCGTCCACCAGCAGCACCCGCTCCTCCGGGCGGTAGCACAGTCGGCCGTTGACGATCTCTCCGCCCTGGCTTTGGGCGTTCACGTCACCCAGTTGGGTATAGCGCCGGAGCTGGCTGCGCACCCGGGCCACCAGCTCCTGGGGATGGAAGGGCTTGGCGATGTAGTCGTCCGCCCCCATGGACAGGCCGAGCACCTTGTCCGAGTCCTCGCTCTTGGCGCTGAGCACAATAATGGGCAGGTTGCGCTTTTCCCGGATTTTCATCACCGCCGAAAGCCCGTCCAGCCTTGGCATCATTACGTCGATGATGATCAGCCGCAGGGCGGGGTTTATCGCCTGCTCCAGCGCCTCCATGCCATTGTAGGCCTTGAGCACCTGATAGCCCTCTTTTTCCAGCAGGATGGCGATGGCACGGACGATTTCGGGATCGTCATCCACCACCAGAATACACTCGTTCACACAAATCCCTCCTATGGACGCTATCTTACCAGCCCTTTCTGTCAAAGAGCGTGAGACAATTCTGACAAATCTCTTACAATCATAGCAGATTTGCCGGGGCCGGGCAATGGAAAACGGCGCGCCCTAAACCGGGCGCGCCGTTTTTGGGGAGGGAAACAGGTCAGTGCTCCACGGGGATCTCCAGATTTCCAAAGGTGATGGAAACCACCTGTGCGGGGTCGATGAACAGCCGCTGGCTGTCGGCATCTATGGTTTGGAAAGACACCATAGGCAGAGCAGAGTCCAGATGTCTGCCTCCATGCCAGGTGGTGGTGATATCTGTGCCGTTTGCCAGATGGAGCACCGGAGCGGTACCGTCCCGATAGAGGGAGAAGGCCGCCTCCGCTTCATCTTGGAAATAGACTTGCAGATCCAGGGCTGACAACCGCAGTTCCAAAGGATGCAGGGTGAGCCCGTCTAATTCCAGGGCACCATCCAGCGGGAGTTTCCACCCGGATGAATTTTCCACCGTAAAAGTGAGCGAAAACGGCTGGTCAGAGAGAATCCGGTCGACGGTATAGGACACCTCCACTTCAAGATAGGGAAGATCTTCCAGGGTAAAGGGGCAGTCATCGAATACCTCCAGAAAGGCCCAGGTGCCATCCTCTAATGCTGCTCCGTGACCGGAGCGGCAAAGATAGCGTGCTCCGGTGCGGGTATCGATGATGGCTTCACAGCTGCTTCTCGTATACGCCAGATCACCGGAGACGTAGGAGGCATCCTGCGTCACCAGGGCCAGTCCCTCCGAGGTCAGGGCCGCACCGCGAAGTGTCAGGAGGGGAACTCCCTCCACCGTAAACAACGGAAGAGTTGCCCCACCATTTACCGCAGTTTGGATAATCTCCTCTACATGCTCCACCAGGGGTACGGCAGAGAAGTCCGGAGTCCCCCATTCCGCAAGCGCAGATAGGGAGATAGGGGTGTCGCACTGGATACGAATATTTCCGTCATCGTCAAAAAGCCTTACGGCCACTCCATCGGCCGTGAGGGTGATAGGCTTGCCCAAAATGGATGTCTCGGTCAGTGCGCCAGTGTTTTCGTAGCAGATGTAGATGGTTTTTCCGTCAGGGGAGAGCTGGTAGTCGGTGGCGCGGCCAAAATAGTGGCCGTCCACCGTTATTTCCAGATCCATGCTGTTGGTGGTCAGCGATGCCTCTGGATCGATAGGCTCTCCGTCCGCCCGGGTCAGGGCCAGCAGGAGCATAAAATTGCTGTCGTCCACCACCGCCTCCTCCACGGTGAGGGTGTAGTCCCCGGAGGTCTGGCTGGCCCCCACGGTCTGCACGGCGTTCTGGGGCAGGGAGGGGACAAAGTACCGCCACGCCCCGGAAAAGCCCACCGCCGCCGCGCCGATGGTCAGCAGGGCGCACAGCACGGCCGCCGCCGCCAGGGGACGGACGGGCCGGATGCGGCGCGGCTCCTCCGTCCGCCGGAGTGCGGCGGACAGGTCGGCCTCTGGTGTTTCGATCTGAGCGAGGGCGCGGAAAATGCGCTCCTCCTCTGGTGTCCGCTTCATGGAACGACCTCCTTCTGTTCATCCAATTCCGATTCGCTCAGTGCCAGGGCCAGCTTCTTCCGCGCCCGCTCGTATCGCTTGCGCAGGGCGACGGCGGACGGGCCGTAGATCTGGGACAGCTCCTCATAGGAGCGGCCCTCCATCACCCGTCCGAAGACCAGGCCCCGCTCCTCCGGCGTGAGGACGGACAGGGCCGCCCGCAGCTCCGGCCCGATGTAATCTGGGTTGTACCCGGACGGCGGGGGAGGGGCAAAGAGTTGCCGCCGCCTCTGCCGGAGCAGGTCGATACAGGCGTGATAGGCCAGCTTGTAGAGCCACGCCTCCAGATTGGTGCCCGCCCGGAAGCGGTTGCGGCGACTCCAGGCCCGCAGCAGCGCGTCCTGCACCGCGTCCTGGGCCTCATGGTAGTCACACAGGATATGATGGCAGTACCGCAGCAGGGCCTGTCCATAGCGGGCGATGACTGCCTCCAGACAGGCGCCGTCCCCGATGGGGAACGCCCGGCTCAGCTCCGCCTCGTCCATAGCCTCCTCCTCCTTGTCTGCTGGATAGAAAACCGGTTTTCACCCATTATAACGGATATGTTCCGGTTTTTGTGACAGCAAGCGCAAAAAAGGGCGGCGCCAATTCGACGCCGCCCTTGAGGAGACTAGAGAAACTTCTTCATCTGCTGGATATTGGCCTCCTCGGTTTTCAGCAGCTTGTTGGCCAGATCCCGTACCCGTTCGTCCTTCCCATGGTAGTCGTGCAGGTGCTTGAGGCTCTTAGTCATGCCCATGGTGTTGCCCTGAATCATCATCTCCGCGATCTTGGAGGTAGAGTGGTCAGCCATGGTTTTCATCGCGCTCATCATCTCGGAGGATGCCTTGACCATGGGATTGAGCCCCTTGGGCTCCTGGCCACGTTCCCGCAGCATCTTTCCGGTGGCGCCGTAGAGCTTTTCATACTCCGTGAGCTGCTGCTCCAGCGCCTGGTGAAAGGTCTCGTCCTCCGCGTGGGGCAGGACGGACTGAATGCCGTCCCGGCCCATTTCTGTAGTCTGGTAGATATACTGGAGCAATTCCGCTTCTGTCAACATGGAAATCACCTCAGCTTCAGTATGCCATGATGCGCCCCGAATTATAGGTCTCCGACATCCTGGAAATACCCGGACAGCAGGGCAATCAGCTCACTGACCGTGGGACGGGCGGTAAGCGGACGCGGAGAGATGGCCTGCAATAATGGCTGGCCGCCGGAGCGCCAGTATGCGCAGAGCAGGGTGCGTATGTCCCGCTCCACACAGGCTGCCGAGGTTTGAAACGCTGTGGCAACGGCGGGATAAAGACATTTGAATACCTGATATAGGTACTCCGGCTCGGTCTGCACCAATGAGATGGCGCAGGCAAGGTAGGGAAACCCCACATAGTTGCTTGGGAATCCAAGCTGGCGCAGGCGGGCTGCAATTTCCATTTCAGTTCACTCCGGTGTCGTTCTGCTCTAAATGGTCCCCATCGAGGCTGCATTCCAGGCGTTGGATCATGTTTCGGAACTGGGACCGCTGTTCCTCCGGCAGGGCGGAGTAGGTCATAAGTAAGTTGGCATAATAGCGGTTTGTCCCTGTTAGATCCAACTCTATCGGCAGATCCATCAACAGGAGTGCCGGATGGATTTCCAGGGAATTAGCGATTGTGATGAGCGTACTCAGCGTAATATTGTAGTCTCCGCTTTCGATGGCCTGAACCGTGGACTTCCCAACCCGAAGCTTTTCAGAGAATGACTGGTAGGAGTAGCGGCCGTTCCGGCGGATTTCGGACAGGTTTCTGGAAAATACGTCAAGCTGTTTGTCGAAATTCATAGATTTACCTCCCGTAGATAGTATACGACTACTATTTTAGGGAAAATCGTCGAAAATAGGGTACTGACATGGCGGAAAAACGAACTGACATAATGGAATTCATTATTAGATATAACTTTATATTCAATATACCACATTTTTGCGTAAATGGGCGTGTTATCTTCCAAAAACAGGGCCCCAAATGCTAACTTTTTGTCGACATGCGGTTAGAAAATCAATATTATTGTATTTTTGTTTTCAACAATAATTATATAACTGGTTCATCAGCATATGAAGGGGGCTACAGAAAGACAGATATGAAACAAGAGAGGCGGACAGGATTTTATCCTGTCCGCCTCTCTACGCTTGGTCGGAGTGCCGGGATTCGAATGGGGATTTTTTCTTTTTACATCTTTTTATGTACTGCTGCAAACTATTGCGCTGCAAGTGGTTTGCGGGAAATTTCTCTCTTTATCTCCTGCGGTTTTTTATAGTTTCCAATAAAAATAACGGACAAACAACGGACAATACTGCTGTAATACCACCCCTACATGGGAGGTGATTTTTCTTTGTTAAAATGCCCAAAATTTATTTGCTATATCCTTCTTGTTCAATAATTATTTGTTTTCACAAGAATTATTATACATAGCTTTGGCTTGCTTATCTGCGCTTTAGTTTTGTGAACTAAACTTTACCTCTAGCTTTCCGGAACTTATTCGATGCAATACAACCAAATTTTCGAATATATCAAAAAGTTGCAGAACGTTATGACATATTGTATCATATAGGTGTTCCATACCAAAGAACACGCTGGGAGGTTGTATTTTATGCGAATGAGAACGATTGACCAAGTGGCCGAGTATGTCAGGGCCATTGACCCGGATACAGCTTTGACCAAGACGGCGATCAGGCGGAAGGTGATTGCAGGGGAAATCCCCAGTTCAAAAGCCGGGAGAAAGTATCTGCTGGATTTGGACAGGCTGGAGGAATTTTTGTTTAGCCCCTCTGCTGGTACTGAGGTTCTAAGGGGGTAAGCACATGGCGAAAGCAGAAAAGAGAGCCCGCCCGGATGCGGCAACATCCAGACGGGCAGGACAGGAAAAGCAGCGGACAAGCAGCAATTCCCGTAACAAGCATATCACCCAGGCCCCCGGTGGTCAATGGGGTATTGCAGACCTTCTTCTTCCAGGTAGGGAGAACGCGATACCCCGCCGGGAGCTGGAGAGGCTGACGGGCCTGGACGGGCGCACGGTGCGCCTGATGATCGAGCGGGAGCGGCGTGAAGGGAGGCCCATTCTGGCGGATAACGCCACGGGGTACTATCTACCCGCCACCGAGCACGAGCGGGCCGCCTGCGTGCGCTCCATGCGGCACAGGGCAGACGAAATCAGAAAAACAGCGGAAGCAATAGACCGGGCGGGGGTGTGATGTG
>NZ_JH417850.1:8979-14293 GCF_000239295.1 Flavonifractor plautii ATCC 29863 | reverse complement strand
CAGATGTCCAATATGTATTGTAGTCCTACAAAACAGAATGCTGGAAATCAAAATCCGCTCTTGACAACTGCAAAAGGATCGAATACAATGGTTCTGTTAAAGCCATATCTATGTGGCCCTTTGGCGGTGGAATCCCGCCGCTTCGGAGGGAGGGGAAGTCAATGTCGGAAGTCCATGTGAAGGACGGCGAGTCCTTGGAGAACGCACTCAAGCGCTTTAAGCGCAGTTGCGCCAAGTCGGGCGTTCTGGCCGAGGTTCGCAAGCGTGAGCACTACGAGAGCCCGAGCGTCAAGCGCCGCAAGAAGTCTGAGGCCGCCCGCAAGAACCGCAAGAAGTATTACTAAGAATCACAAACCCCCGCGCCGATTCGGCGCGGGGGTTTGTTGCATCCCGGGAAGGGCTTGTGTCAGGATTCCATCTCTCCCCTGGCCCACGCCATGAGGGCGGGCAGGGTGCAATCCTTCCCCAGCAGGGCCCGCTCCTCCGGCTCCAGCTTGGGGAGCAGGGCCTGCCGGGCGGCCGTATATTGGCCGCTCCTCCGGCAGTGGGCCAGCCGAAGGGCAAAGAAGGCCGCCTTTTGGAGGGCGGGGAGGGCCGCCTCCGGCTGGGCGTCAAAGAGGGCGGTGTGGCAGGCGGCATGGTAGAGGGCGGAGGCCGCCGCCCGAACGGCCTCGTCCAGCGTCTCCTTCCCCATGGGGGGCAGCAGTTCCTCCAGAGAGCCGTAGACCGGGAGGGTGTCCAGCCTGAGCTGGAGGGCGTCGAAGGCGGGCCAGGCAGCCAGGGCCGCCCGGTCGCAGAAGAAGCCGCAGGCCCGGTCAGCGAAGGGCATCTTCTCCAGCACACCCCGGCAGACGGCCAGCTCCGCCGCCCCCAGCGCGTCCAGCACCACCACCAGATCCACGTCGCTCTCCGGCCCGGCCTCCCCCCGGCCGAAGCTGCCCTGGATGCCAACAAAGGCCACCCGGCCGGGCAGGGCCTCCAACAGCGGCGGGAGAAAGGCGTCCATCCACGGTCTCCAATCCATTGCTCTGTCCTCCTTTTTTATTTTGGAAGGACAGTATAGCAGAAAACGCCCCGACGGACAAGGGTTACTTCAACAGCTCGGGGAGGAGATCATCCACCTGGGGATAGGCCAGCACGGCGCTGGAGATACCCAGATTGCGGGCCACCTGGAGCTTCTTGCGGATGGAGCCTGCGTCGTCGAACAGGACGAAGTGGGCCCCGTTCTGCCGGGACATGTAGGTAAAGTAGTGGGCGCACAGCTCGCTGGAGAAGAACACCGACGGAGCCCGTTCCTCCAGCCGCTGGCGCAGCTCCTCCCGGGTGAGGGGCATCCCCTGGCCGGTGGGGGAGGGGAGAAAGAAGTCCTCCGCCACCCGCTCCACCGCCAGGGCCACCCGGGCCGCGCCGAAGCGCTCCACCGCCTCCTGAAGGCGCTGCTGGAGGGAGCCGCCGGACAGGGCGGAGGGGATGAGGGCGATGGCGGAGTCGGAGAAGGGGGCGTAGGCCTCGGTCACGTAGAGGGGCCAGCCCCGCTTTTTGGTCAGCTCGCCCAGCGTGCGCACCGCCTGGGCCAGCACCTGGAGGGGATGGCCCTCAAAATCGCAGAGAATACCGTCATACCCTCGGGCCATGCACTCCCGCAGCACCTCCTGGCAGAAGGGCCCGGCCTCGCCGCGGCCGTCGAAGCCGGTGTTGTCAATGACCATCAGGCCGCCCCGCACCGATACCGGGATGCTGGCCCGGAACAGGTGGGGCCCGCCCCCCACCCGGTAGGCCACGTGGGCCACTGGGAGGCCGAAGCGCAGGGCGGCCCGGCACTGGTCGGGCGGCGCGGTGAGAAGAAGCTTCATGCTGGTTTGCATATCTTAGGTACCCCCTTGTCCAAGTTCTGAAAAACGTGGTATAATCACTTATATGCGGACAAGACGGAGAATAGAAGAGGTGAAACCATGGCGCTTCCCATCCTGGCCCACTGGGCGGGCCGGAGCATTTTCGACATCGAGCCCGCCGCCCTGGCCCGGCGGGGCATCCGCCTCCTGCTGGCCGATCTGGACAATACCCTGGCGCCCTATGGGGAACCGGAGCCCACACAGGCGGTGAGGGACTGGGCGGCGGCCCTGGGAGAGCAGGGGATCACCCTCTTTGTGCTCTCCAACAACCGGCACCCGGAGCGGCCCCGCCGGTTTTCCCAGGCGCTGGGCGTGCCCTTCCTGGGCCACGCGGGCAAGCCGAAGCCGGGGGGCTTCCGGCGGGCCATGGAGCAGATGGGCTGCACGCCGGAGCAGACTGCCATCGTGGGGGATCAGCTCTTTACCGACATTCTGGGCGGGCGGAACGCCGGGGTGTTCACTCTGCTGGTGGAGCCTATCCGCCTGGCGGGCAATCCGGGGCGCTACCTGCGCTACGGAGCGGAGTGGCCCTTCCGCATGTGGAGCAAAAGGAGGACAAAACCGTTATGAGCGCAATCTTCGGCCCGGCGGGCAACGCCGAGTCCTTTCCATATAAATCCTCGGCAGACGCCCCCCGCTGGCTGGCGGAGCTGGGACTGGACTGCTATGAGTACCAGTGCGGCAAGGGGGTCAATGTCCGGGAGGAGACCGCCAGGAACATCGGCGCGGCGGCGGTGGCGGCGGGCATCCGCCTGTCCCTCCACGCCCCCTACTTCATCAACCTGGCAAACCCCGACCCCGAGAGCCTGCAAAAGACCATCGGTTACATCACCGCGGCTTGTCAGGCGGCGGACTGGATGGGGGCGGGCCGGGTGGTCATCCACTCCGGCGCGCTGATGAAGCGTACGCGGCGGGAGGCCCTGGACATCGCCCTGCGCTCCCTGAAAGCGGTGATAGCCGCCTGCGACGACGCCGGCTATGGACACATCGCCCTGTGCCCCGAGACCATGGGCAAGATCAACCAACTGGGGGATCTGGACGAGGTGCTGGAGCTGTGTACCCTGGACGAGCGGCTGGTACCCTGCGTGGACTTCGGTCACCTTTACGCCCGCTCCCTGGGGGAGCTGGAGGGGACTGCGGCCTGCGCGTCCATGCTGGACCGCATCCGGGAGGTGCTGGGGGAGGTGCGGGCCGGCGCCTTCCACAGCCACTTCTCCAAGATTCAGTTTACCCCCAACGGGGGCGAGAAGATGCACCTGACCTTCGCCCAGGACGACTTCGGGCCCGACCCCGCCCCCCTCATGGCGGAGGTGGCCCGCCGGGGCTGGAGTCCCACCTTCATCTGCGAAAGCGCAGGCACCCAGGCAGAGGACGCGCTGACTATGAAAAAGCTGTATCAGGCATGTCAGAAGTGAGGGGATGGGGCGCTTTCGCAGGGGCCGGAGCGGGGCGGCGCTTTGCGCCGTACAAGCGTTTTCCCGAAGGGAAAACCTTGATGCCGGGCGAATTCAGTTCGCCCGGGCAGATGAAGGGGCCGGGGCCCCCGGCGGGCCTTGGCCCGCTGGGGCAAGCGCAGGCACCCAGGCGGAGGACGCGCTGACCATGAAGCGGCTGTACCAGGCCGCCTGCGGCTGACGGCGGGCGGTGCGGGTATCCGCCATTTAATTGAGAGAACTATACAGATTGCATGTAATAGAAGGGAAGGTTTTACCATGAATCATCTGAAACAGATTGCGGCCAGGCTGCCGGAATATGGCCTCGATGCCATGCTGCTTAACAGTGAGCCCGGGGAATACTATGCCGTGGGCTTCCACGGAGAGGGCAATGTGGTGGTGACGGCGCAGGGGTGCTTTTACTTCACCGACTCCCGCTACATTGAGGCTGCCAATCACCTCATCACCGGCGCGGAGATCGCCATGACCGGCCGCAGCCGCAACTACCGGGCTATGGTGCAGGAGGTCGTCGACCGCTGCCGCATCCGGAAGCTGGGCTTTGAGGAGGGCTATCTGTCGGTGGCGGACTATAACCTCTGGAAGGAGGGCCTCACCGCCGAGCTGGTGCCCGCCCAGAAGCTGGTGGACGCCCTGCGGGCGGCCAAGGACGACGGGGAGATCGCCCTGATGACAAAGGCCCAGGAGATCACCGACCGCGCCTTTTCCGAGATCCTGAAGTTTATCCAGCCCGGCATGACCGAGCAGGAGATCGCGGCCAAGCTCCAGTACGATATGCTCCGCTTCGGTGCGGAGAAGATGAGCTTCGACCCCATCGTGGTTTCCGGCCCCAACGGCAGCCTGCCCCACGGCATCCCCAGCGCCAAGCAGGTGCAGCAGGGCGAGTTCATCACTATGGATTTCGGCTGCAAGTACGGCGGATACTGCTCCGACATGACCCGCACCGTGGTCCTGGGCGAGCCCACCGGGGAGATGCAGAAGGTCTATCAGACCGTGCTGGAGGCCCAACTGGCGGGCATCGCCGTGACAAAGGCCGGCGTGCCCGGTAAGAGCATCGACGCCGCCGCCCGCAAGGTCATCGAGGACGCGGGCTACGGGGAGTATTTCGGCCACGGCTACGGCCACAGCCTGGGCATCGAGATCCACGAGTCCCCCAACGCGAACACTCGGGAGGAGACTTTGCTGCCTGTGGGCGCCGTGGTGTCCGCCGAGCCGGGTATCTACCTGCCCGGGAAATTCGGCGTCCGCATTGAGGACGTGACGGTTTTGACCGCTGACGGCTGTATGGTCCTCACCAAATCCCCCAAAGAGCTGATTATTCTGTAAAAACCCTTGCAAATAAGGGAAGAATGGGGTAAAATAGCGTAGCTGAATTTTGAGAAACCTTATTTTGGAGGATGAATACCAATGCCTACGATTACTGCCAGTGATTTCCGCAACGGCGTGACCTTCGAGATGGACGGTCAGGTGATGCAGGTGGTGGAGTTCCAGCACGTGAAGCCCGGCAAGGGCGCGGCCTTTGTGCGCACCAAGATGAAGAACGTCATCACCGGCGGTGTGACCGAGACCTCCTTCAACCCCACCGCCAAGTTCGAGCAGGCCTATGTGGAGCGCAAGGACATGGAGTACAGCTACAACGACGGCGATCTGTACTACTTCATGGACCCCGAGACCTACGATCTGGTACCCATCGGCGCCGAGCTGCTGGGCGACAACTTCCGCTTTGTGAAGGAGAACATGGTCTGCAAGATCAACTCCTATAAGGGCAAGATCTTTGCGGTGGAGCCCCCCACTTTTGTGGAGCTGGAGATCACCGAGACCGATCCCGGCTTCCGCGGCGACACGGCCACCAACGTGACTAAGCCCGCCACCCTGGAGACCGGCACTGAGATCAAGGTGCCCCTGTTCATCAACCCCGGCGACAAGATCAAGATCGACACCCGCACCGGCGAGTATCTGGAGCGCTGCAAG
>NZ_JH417850.1:0-8969 GCF_000239295.1 Flavonifractor plautii ATCC 29863 | reverse complement strand
CCGCGCAAATGAAATCAAAGGGTTCCCGCGCAAAGTGTGCTTTGCGTGGGACTCACCCGCACCGGCGAGTACCTGGAGCGCTGCAAGGCCTGATCGCCTGCCGGGCTTCCGCGGAAGCGGAAGGGCATCGGCGGGTGTCGGGGGCCCCGCGCAGCGGGGCGCGCCTCCGGCGCGCACAAGGGTTTTGCCGGAGGCAAAACCTTGGCGCAAGGCGGAATTCAGTTCCGCCGCGCAAATGAAATCAAAGGGTTCCCGCGCAAAACGTGCTTTGCGTGGGATTCACCCGCACCGGCGAGTATCTGGAGCGCTGCAAGGCGTAAGCGCCCGAACGCCCGGGAACAGGCGCACAGCGAACCGCGCAGACGAAAAAGCAGTTGTGCCGTAGGCGCAAGATGTTTTTTGCGGAGCGGTAAGCAGTGTGCCGTCGCGGAGGGTGTGAGGCGCGATAGCTGACGCTGTAAAGGCGCATCGTTTTGTGAAGGCCCTTTGGGCCGCCTGTGAAAAGGAGATTATTATGACTATTTCTGAGAAGGTCGCGTATCTGAAGGGTCTGGCCGAGGGCCTGGATCTGGACACCGCCAAGTCCAAGGAGGGCAAGCTCATCTCCGTAATGATCGGTATCCTGGAGGAGATCGGCATGTCCATCGAGGATCTGGAGGAGAACACCGTCGCCCTGGGCGAAGAGATCGACGCCATCTCCGACGACCTCTCCGACGTGGAGAAGGCCGTGTTTGACGAGGATGACGACGATGATGACTGCTGCTGCGGCGACGAGGACGACGATTTTTTTGAGGTGGACTGCCCCAACTGCGGCGACACCCTGATGATCGACGAGTCCGTCCTGGAAGAGGGCGTGATTCAGTGCCCCGGCTGCAAGCAGAAGTTTGCGCTGGATCTGTCCGACGACTGCTGCTGCGGGGATGACGACGGGGACGGCGAGTGCGGCTGCGGCTGTGAGGAGCACGACCACGAGTAAGAGAACCCCCTGAGCGGGCGCCTTGAGCGGGCGCCCGCTCTTTTTTGTGGAACTACGCAGGACCGCGCCCCATAGCGCCCGCTTTTTGTAGAAAACAGCACCGCAGGTCTCTTGCGCGGCGCTGGATGGCATAGTATAATGAAGGAGTTAACTTAGGTAAACTAAACTTTTTGAGTGGAGCGGCTATGAGGACTCAGACGGAACAGAATGAGAGAACCCTGGAGGAGGTGGCGCCGGGTGAGCGCGGCGTCATTCTCCAGGTGGGCAATGAAAACGGCCCGGTGAAGCGGCGGCTGGTGGATATGGGGCTGACTCCGGGCACCGAGGTCACGGTGCGCAAGGTAGCCCCCTTTGGCGATCCGGTGGAGCTCAACCTGCGGGGGTACGAGCTGTCCCTGCGCAAAGCGGACGCGGCCCAGATCCGGGTGGCGACCGGCGCGGAGGGGGAGCGGCGCGCCCAGACACGTCGGCGGCGCATCGGCATGGTGCAGCACATTCCGGACGAGGAAACCCTCCGCCGGATGGACGCCGACCACGCCCATGAGGCGGCGGAACACGGCGGCGTGCCCGACTACGCCAGCCACGACACCCGGGAGATGAAGCTGGCCCTGGTGGGCAACCCAAACTGCGGAAAGACCACCCTGTTCAACGCCCTCACCGGCTCCAACCAGTACGTGGGCAACTGGCCGGGCGTGACAGTGGAGAAGAAGGAGGGTCGGGCCCAGGTGGATGGCAAGTCCGTCACAGTGGTGGATCTGCCCGGCATCTACTCCCTCTCCCCCTATTCCATGGAGGAGATTGTGGCCCGGGATTTCATCGTGGGGGAGCGGCCCGACGCCATCATCGACATCATCGACGCCACCAACATCGAGCGCAACCTCTACCTGACCGCCCAGCTTCTGGAGCTGGAGCGGCCTATGGTCATAGCGCTCAACTTTATGGACGAGGTGGAGAAGCACGGCGACCACATCGACGTGGCGGGGCTGTCCAAGGCCCTGGGGGTGCCGGTCATTCCCATCACTGCTCGGTCAGGGGAGAACATCCAGACTCTGCTGGAGGCGGCCCACCGGCAGATGCACGTGGGCGTCACCATTGAGCCGGATGATCTGTACGACGGCTTTACCCACCAGATCCATCACAAGGTGGGCGAGCTGATCCACGACAAGGCCTACGCCGCCCATATCCCCGCCCACTGGGCGTCTATCAAGCTCATCGAGGGGGACGCCCTGGTGGAGAAAGCCCTGGGCCTGTCTCAGAGGGAGCGGGACGAGCTAGAGACCGTCTGCCGGGAGTATGAGGGGGCCTATGATCTGGGCGACCGGGAGACCTTGATCGCCGACGCCCGCTACCAGTTCATCCAGACCGTGGTGGCCCAGTGCGTCAGGCGGGGCCGCCCTCTGGGGGCGCCCACCCTGTCCGACCGCATTGACGCCATCGTGACCCACAAGGTTCTGGCCATCCCGGTGTTCCTGCTGATGATGCTGTGTATGTTTGCCCTCACCTTCGGGCCGGGGCAGATGCTGGCCGACGGGGTGGACGCCCTTATCGGCGGCTGGTTTGCCGGGGGTGTCCGCTCCCTCCTGGCCGCCGCGGGTACTGCACCGTGGGTGGAGGCCCTGCTGGTGGACGGCGTCATCGCCGGTGTGGGCGGCGTGCTCACCTTCCTGCCCCAGATCGCCATTCTATTTCTGTTCCTGTCCTTCCTGGAGGATTCAGGCTACATGGCCCGGGCGGCCTTCATTATGGACCGGCTGCTGCGGCGCTTCGGCCTGTCCGGCAAGGCGTTTATCCCCATGCTCATGGGCTTCGGCTGCACCGTCCCGGCAGTCATGGGAGCCCGCACCATGGAGAACGAGAAGGACCGCCGCATGACCATCATGCTGGTTCCCTTTATGTCCTGCTCCGCCCGGCTGCCGGTGTACGGCCTGCTCACCGCCGCCTTCTTCCCCCAATACGGAGGGCTGGTGGTATTTTCCCTCTATCTGCTGGGACTGCTCTTCGCCATCGGCTCGGGCATCCTCCTCAAGAAGCTGGTTTTCCAGGGAGAGCCCGCCGCCTTCGTGCTGGAGCTGCCCCCCTACCGCCTGCCCACCCTCAAAAATATCGCCCTCCACGTGTGGGAGAAGGTAAAGGGCTTCCTGGTGAAGGCGGGCACCCTGATTCTGGCCATGAGTGTGCTGCTCTGGTTCCTTCAGTCTTTCGGCTTTGAGGGCGGGACCTTCGGCATGGTGTCCAACGAGGAGTCCTCTATCCTGGGCTTCGTGGGCGGCCTCCTGGCTCCCCTGTTCGCCCCCCTGGGCTTCGGCACTTGGCAGGCGGCGGTGGCCCTGCTCACCGGACTGGTGGCCAAGGAGATGGTGGTCTCCTCCATGAGCATGTTCTACGGCTTTTCTGTCACTGCCAGCGGTGCGGCGATTGCCGCCGCCCTGGGCGGCACCTTCCAAAGCCCCCTGGCCGCCTATTCTTTCCTGGTGTTTGTCCTGCTCTATGTGCCCTGCGTGGCGGCGGTGTCCACCATCCGCAAGGAGATGAACTCCACCAAATGGACCCTGGCCTCCATCGGCTGGCAGCTGGGGGCCGCCTGGCTGGGCTCCTTCCTGGTCTATCAGCTCGGCTCTCTTGTGCTGCGGGTGATAGGATGTTAAAATATATCGTATATACCGGTGTGGCGGCGCTGATCGTATGGGCGGCGGCCTACCTGATCTACCGTTTCCACCAGAGTCTGAAGGGCAAGCGGGGGTGCGGCTGCGGCGGATGCCCTTCCTGCCCCCACACCCGCTGCCGCCACCGCAGGACATAGGGGCCGATGCCCACATCGGCCCGCAGCAAGGAGGCGCTCTTATGGACCATCAACTCAAACAGCTTCAGGACTGGATCAGCGAGAGCCGGCATATCGTCTTTTTCGGCGGCGCGGGGGTGTCCACTGAGAGTGGTATCCCCGACTTCCGCAGCGTGGACGGCCTGTACCACCAGCAATACGCATTTCCGCCGGAGACGATTTTAAGCCACAGTTTTTTTGAGCGGAATCCGGAGGAGTTCTACCGATTTTACCGCAGCAAAATGCTCTTTCCGCAGGCCAGGCCCAATGCAGCTCATTGGAAACTGGCGGAGCTGGAGGCGGCGGGAAAGCTGACCGCCGTGGTGACTCAGAACATCGACGGGCTCCACCAGGCGGCGGGGAGCAAAACGGTGTACGAGCTCCACGGCTCCGTCCACCGGAACCACTGCATGAAGTGCCGCCGGTTCTACGGCCTGGACTTCCTGCTGGAGACCGGCGGCGTGCCCCACTGTCCAGCGTGCGGCGGGGTGGTGAAGCCAGACGTGGTGCTCTACGAGGAGTGCCTGGACGAGACAACCATGGAGGGCGCGGTGGAGGCCATCGCCGGGGCGGACATGCTGATCATCGGCGGTACCTCCCTGGCGGTGTACCCGGCGGCGGGGCTGATCCGCTATTACCGCGGGAATAGGCTGGCCCTGATCAACAGGAGCGCCACCCCCTACGACAGAGAGGCCGGCCTGGTCATCAATGCCTCTCTCGGCGAAGTACTGGGAGCCATCCGGGTATAACAGAAGGGCGTCCGCGTGGACGCCCTTTCAATTTTTTTGTTGAAAATCGATAAAACCCATGGTATACTCTCCCTAAAGGGGGAGATACCATGGAAAAAACCGCTGTGCAGAAGCTGGCCGGGGTACTGAAGATCCTGGTGACTATCACATTCGTGTGTAATCTCATTGTCCTGCCCTTGGTGCCGGTACTAGTGTCCGTTGCTGGGTGCCAAATCCCATTGCCTGAGCTGTTAGGCAATCTGACAGCAGAACCACCGTTGCCTGGGGACGACTGGCCCTATTTTTCGCCTGGTCTACAGATGTTTCTGGTAGTAGTGGGGGCTTGGACGGAGAATTTTGCCTTCACCTTTGTCCTCACCCTTTTCCTCCTGTTCTGCGGCATCTGCACCGCCGTAATTTTGTGGCAGGGCCGCCGGGTGCTGGGCACCATCCTGACGGGCGCCCCTTTCCGGGCGGAGAACGGCGTCAGCCTCCGCCGGGCGGCGGTGTGTTGCTTTTTGATCGCCGCTGCCGCGCTGGCCCGGGTGGTGTGGGGGCTGTTCTACTACGGTTCCATCGCGCCCCTGCTGACCTATAACGCCCTGTTTGTCCCCATTTTTATCCTGGGCGGCCTGCTCTGCCTGGTCATGTCCGCGCTGTTCCGTCAGGCGGCGGAGCTGAAGGCGGAGAATGATCTGACTATTTGAGGAGGGGGAGCCATGCCCATTGTCGTCAACCTGGACGTGATGATGGCCAAGCGGAAGATGAGCCTCAACGAGCTCTCCGCCCGGGTGGATATCACCCTGGCCAACCTGTCCATCCTGAAAAATAACCACGCCAAGGCGGTGCGCTTCACCACGCTGGAGGCTATCTGCAAGGCGTTGGACTGTCAGCCAGGCGACCTGCTGGAATACGTGCCGGAGTCGGCAGAACACCCGTAGGGGTGGCCTTTGGCTGTCCGTTTTTTGTTATATTCAAAAAAATATTATTGAAATTCGATAATAATAAATTGACAAACAATCCCTCCTGTGCTATCCTCAGAGACAGACAGGAGGGATTGCTTTATGATACGGATATGGATTGCGATGATGTTGGCACTCCTGCTGCTGGCGGGCTGCGGTGGGGAGAAGGACGCCGGTTACGTGGCCCGGAAATTGGATATTGTGCTGCCGCAGCCGGCGGCAGTCACCTCCGGGGACAGCCACGGGGGCTTCCACGGGGACGGCCTGCTCCACATGGAGCTGACCTTTTCCCAAGAGGACGCTCTGGCGGTGGAGGAGGCCGTATCCAGCGTGGGATGGAGTCTGTTTCCCATGGAGCCGGAACTGGAGGAGCGCCTCTACCCGGACGGCGCCGGCGCGTCGGACTGGCCGGACTGGCCCGTGCCAGCCCGGGGGTGGTGGTATCTGGAGGACCGTCAGGAGGACGAGACGGAGGATATGTGGCAGCGGTACTCTTACAACTATACCTTTGCGGTCTATGACCCAGATACCGGCATCCTGTACTACCAGGAGCTGGACACCTGAGACAGGAGGAATGTCGGAATGGACGATCTGAGCACCCTCGGCCCGCTGGCGCTGGGCCTGTTGGCGTGGGCGCTGGGCCTGGCAGCCCTGATGACCCGCCGGACGGGACTGTGCGCCCCCAGTCTGGGGTGCTGCGCCGTCGCTCTGTCCCTGGTGCCTCTCCATGTCTACCTGGAGGTGGAGGCGGGCGACTTGTCCGCCATTCAGGATACAGCGCACGCCTTCGCCCTCAGCGCCGCCGCTCTGGTCCTTGGAACCCTGGCGCTCAACGCCGCGGCATGGCTCCGTACCAGATATAAGGAGTGAGACAAATGGAGGAGAAAAAGACTATCCCGGTAACGCCGCCCGTGACGGCGGCCCGGCGGGTGTTTCCGGTGGACGGGAGGGATCGGGCGCTGCTGGTTCTGGCATGGGGCGTGGGCGTCCTGTGCGCGGAGGCGCTGCTCTGGGGCCTGTCCGGCCTGGGGATGACCCTCCTGGCGGCGGCATGGTATGGCGTCCTGTTCTGGTACGGCGGCGCCGCCCCGCTGGCCAGGCGGGAAAACCGCCTTCTTCTGTACGCCGTGGGCCTGTTGGCTCTGACCTTCGCCCTGTTTGCCAATCCGTGGCTCCGGCTGTGGAACACACTGGCCCTCGTTCTGCTGATGGGAATTCAAATGGGGGGCTGGCCGGGGATGGAGGTGTATTCCGTTGGGACATCCGCCATGTTGGGGGAGCGTTTCCTGCGGGTGATGGGCGGCCTGTTCGGCTATCTGGGCGCGTCGGTTCAGGCGCTGGGCTCCATTCGGGGCCTCTCCCGCAAAAAGATGCCCTATGTCCTGGGGGCACTGCTGGTGTGCGTTCCACTGCTGATGGTGGTCTTTCCCCTGCTCACATCGGCGGATGCGCTGTTCGCCCAGGTGACCCGCCGGGCGGCGGACTGGTTTGATGAGCATCTGGCGCTGTGGGCCCTGCGGTTGATTTTCGGACTGCTTGTCGCCCCATTCCTGTTCGGGCTGCTCTACTCCCTGCGGCGGCCGGAGCCGCTGAAGCGGCTTACCCGGCCCGTGGAGGGACTTTCAATGGAGGCCGCAGGGCCGGTCACCATCCTGGCAGTACTGGATGTCCTGTATGCCTTCTTTCTGGCGGTGCAGTGCGCAGCGCTGTTCGGCGGCGCTGACTACCTGGCCCAGGTGGGAATCAGCTATGCGAGCTATGCCCGCAGCGGTTTTTTCCAGCTTGTGGCCGTAGCCGCGGTCAATTTGGCCTGCCTGCTGGCCTGCCTTGCTCTCTGCAAGGGTGAGGGGCGGGGGCTCAGGATGGTGCAGGTGCTGGGTACACTCTTGGTGGCGGCCAGCGGCGTGCTGCTGGTATCCGCCCTGTGGCGCATGAACCTCTATGTGGGGGCCTATGGGTTGTCCTTTAAGCGGGCGCTGACCTATTGGGGGATGGCCGTGCTGGCGGTGCTCCTGGCAGCCGCCCTGTGGAAGGTGTGGCACCGGCACTTCCACTGGTTCCGGGTGCTGCTGAGCGTGGGGGTGGCGGGCTGGCTGCTCCTTAACTACGCCAATGTGGACGACTTGGTGGCCCGCTACAACATTGGCCGCGGCCTGGACACCGGGGCGGTACTCTCCGCCTCGGACGGACGGCTGGGGGCCCTGCCTGCGCTGGAGGAGCTGCTGGAGGCCCAGCCGGAGGAGACAGAGCTGCGCCAGGCGGTGGAGACGCTTCGGGACAGCGCCAGGTGGCAGGCCGCCCATTGGCAGACCTGGTCGGTGGCCGCTTGGCGGGGGCAGTAGCAGGAACAAAAACCGCCCGGACAGCGTTTGCCGTCCGGGCGGTCGCCCCTCTGCTCAGAGGGGGCCGGTGCAGAAAAAGGTGAAGCGGCCGCTGGCATATACCGTACCCGCTCCGTCGTCCACGGTGATGGATACCAGGCAGGTGGTGCGGCCACGGTGCTCCACCCGGGCCCGGGCGATCACCTGACCCGCTCTGGCGGAGCGGATGAAATCAAGGCTGCCGTGGAGCGTCACATACTTCCGGCCGTCGGTCCGGCAGGCGCTTCCGGCGGCACAGTCGGCCAGCGTGTAGTAGGCCCCTCCGTGGAGCAGACCATAGGGGTTTAGACTATCCGGCCCGATCTCCAGGATGGCCTCCGCCGTGCCGTCCCCAGTTTGATGGGTCGTGATACCGTTATAGATGGCAAAGGCGTTGGCCCTTGCAATTGCGTCAAGCTGTGCTTCGTCTGCCATGTTTCCCGATTCCTCAATCTTTCAGAATGATGCGGTCGCCCTCGATGCGCTCCACCGTGGCGAGGGCCTCTACCCGGATGCCCATCCGCCGCAGAACACGGCCGCCGTCCCGCATGGCCTTTTCGATGGCCACGCCCACGCCGGCCACCTCGCCGCCCGCCTTGGAGACGAGTTCCAGCAGGCTCAGAATGGCCTGCCCATTGGAGAGGATATCGTCTACCAGGAGAACCACGTCGTCCCCGTCCAGGTACTTTTTAGAGACCCGCAGGGTATAGGACTTCTCCAGAGAGAAGGAGTGGGTTTCGGCCGAGTAGACCTCCGGATCGATGTACCCGGTCTGGAACTTCTTCGCATAGACCGCCGGGACATCCAGAGCTCGTGCTACAAAACAGGCCAAGGCGATACCGGAGCTTTCCGCAGTCAGTACCTTGGTGATCCTCACACCCCGGAAACGCTTTGCCAGCGCGTTTCCCATGTGCTCCATGAGATTTATATCCATACAGTGATTGAGGAACATGTCCATGTGGATGATGTCCCCCTCGCCGACCACCGCATCGCTTAAAATCCGTCGTTTTAATTCTTCCATGGTACTCCCTTCCGTCCAATGCACGGTTTCAATGCTTCTGAATAAGATTATAAACTATTTTACACGCCCCTGCTGTAGGTTTGTCAAACATATTGGACGGTGAA
>NZ_JH417849.1 GCF_000239295.1 Flavonifractor plautii ATCC 29863 | reverse complement strand
CCGGCCATAGTGTTTCCACTATGGCCGGGGGGCCTTTGAATTCTTTTAGAAAGTGATTGCACGCGCGAGCATAACCGCCATTTCCGCCCGTGAAATCGACTGTATGGGATTCAGTTTTTGTTCCGGCGTACCGGTGATGATACCATACTCTATCATATGGGACATGGCCTCCTGCGCATAGGGCGCCACCATTCCGCCGTCCCGGAATCCGGAGAGATAGCCGGTATTCGCTGCCCCGAGGCTCCAGCCCGTGGCCTGCATGGTGCGCTCCAGAAGCACCATGGCATCCTGCCGGGTGACAGGCTCCTGGGGATGGAAGCCCCCGTCCGGATAGCCGCTGGCGATCCCGGCGGCCCGTGCCGCCTGGATTGCCTGGGCGTAGTAGCTGCCCGGCGGAACGTCGGGGAACCCGGAGCCGCTGGCCGGGGTAAGCTGGAACGCCCGGTAGAGCATCAGCATGAAATCCCCCCGGCTCACCGCGTCGGCGGGGCGGTAGCGCTGGCCGCCGGTACCAGTGATTACGCCGGCCTCATACAGCAGGTCCACATAGGGCGCAGCCCAGGCATAGCTGCCCATATCCTGGAAGTAACGGGAGCCCGATCCCTGATTTACCTGGATGCGGATCTGCCCACGGAAGGTCTTTCCACGGCTGTCCGTGCCCTCATAGCCAATCTGGACGCTGCCTGTGAAGCCCGCTTTGGGCAGGAAAGTGAGATCTGAGAGGTTCGGACTGCCGTCCGGGGTGTACTGGGTACCGGTGCGCACTTCGGTCCCCTTTTCGCTGATATCCCGGTAGTTGTAGTACAGCCGCCCCGCGCTCCCGGAGGGCAGGGAGGTAAAGCGCACCTCCCGCAGCTCGCCCTCTCCGCGTGCGGCGCAGGCGGTACGAAAGTCCTGGCTACGGAAGGGCAGCGCCGTCCCCAGGGTGGTATATACAATTTCGCTGGCGCCGGCCGGTTCTTCCACTGTAATCTCGATGGTGCCCTCAAAGCGCTCCCCCTTTGTGTTCCATCCGGTAAAGCCGATTTTCACCGTACCATAAAAATTTTCGTCCGGAACGAAGGAGACCCGGTCCAAATAGGCGCTGCTGGAGCGGTAGTAATTCCGGCTGGCGGACACCTTGCTGGCGTATTTCCCGTCATCGTAGTCGTAGTAGAGAGTGCCCTCGCCGGAGTCCGGCAGTTGGAACCGCACATAGTTCAGGTGCTCTCCGGTCAGCAGCTCCGACAAATCGTCAAAGTCCCCGTCCGCGAATGCGGCAGGCTTTCCATGTTTAGTCTGATAGCGTATCGTTGTGTCGCCGCTGTCCACGCCGATGATTACCGTTCCATAGAATTTCTCTCCCGCGGAGCTCCAGCCGGTAAACGGGATGTCTACGGTGCCGGAGAAGTCCTTCTTGGGGACAAATGTAATCCGGTCCACATAGGGGCTGCTGGAACGGTAGTAGTTCCGGCTTTCGGATACCTTGCTGTCGTAGCTGCCGTTTCTGTAATTGTAATACAGCGTCCCCTCCGAAGCGTCCGGGAGTTCAAAGCGCACATAGTTCAGCGTAGTGCCGGTCAGCTCCCGGCACAGGGTATTGAAATCGCCGTCATCAAAGGTGATCCGTCCGTTCCGGTAGGTGGAGTAGCGCACATCGCCGTCACCCGTGCGCCCCACCTCCACCGCCACTGTGCCGGAAAAGCGGTTGCCCTTGGTGTCCCAGCCGGTAAACGGGATATGAACCGTGCCGGAATAATCCTTCCCCGCTACAAATGTAACTCGCCGGAGATAGGGGGAGGAGGAACGGTAGTAGCTGCGTCCCTCCGTCACCTGGCTGTCATAGCTGCCATTGCTGGAGTAGTCGTAGTAAAGCGCCCCTTTGGAGGAATCCGGCCGCTCAAACTGCACGTAATCCAGGGGGTAGCCCGTCACAGCCTTGGACAGGTCGTTAAAATCGTCGTCATCAAAGGTCACTTTGCCGCCCTGGGCAATGGTGTAGGTGAGATCCCCGGTGTTCTGAGCCTGAGAGACGCGGATGGTAATGCGTCCGCGGAAGGAGCTTCCGTTGCTGTCATAGCCGGTATAGGGGATCACCACCTCTCCCCGGTAGCCTGCGGCAGCCACAAAGGTGATGTCGGACAGGTTGGGGCTCCCGCTGCGCTTATACTGCTTGGAGGTGTCCACCTTGCTGCCGTAATTCTGCTCGGAGATATAGTTGTAATACAGTGTCCCCCGGCCGCTGTCCGGCTGGGAAAAGATGACATAGCTCAATTCCCGGCCCGTGTGGCTGCGGCAAATCCGGTTAAAGTCATCCGCGTTCAGTGAGAGGGGCTGCTGTCCGGCCACGGAGTAGGAGACATCCTCCTGCTCCTCCACCGTGACCTCAATCGTCCCCTGGAAAAAGGAGCTCCCGCTGGCATAGCCGGTATAGTGGATAACGGCGGTTCCGCTGAAATCCGGCTTCGGCACAAAATACAGCTCCGAGAGGGACATCTGCCCCAGAGACGGATCGGCATAATATTGTTCCCCGGTGCCCACGCCCTTTCCGGTATCTCCCTCAGATTTGTACTGGTAGTAGAGCGTACCCTGCCGGGTGTCCACTGTCAGTCCGCTGATGTAGCGCAGAGAGCTTCCCAACACGCTGCTGCACTGGTTTTGCAGTTTGGAGCGAAGGGAGGAGAAGGCCAGCGGCTCCCCCGCCCCCGCCGAGCCGAAAATGATATCAGCGGTGTTGCGCTTGACAGTGACGGAGCAGGCGGCCTGGTAATTCCCGCTGGCATCGGAAACTGTAATCACCGCGTCGCCCTGGGCCTTGGCATAGAGGTAGCCGTCCCCGGTGACCGTGACGATTTCCGGTTTGCTGCTTGTCCACTTCAACGTCCCCAGCGAGCCATACGGATTCGCTTTCAGCGTGTGGGTGTCCCGCTCGTTCATGGTCAGAGAGGTTTCATCCAGAAGGATACCCTTTACTGTGATCTCGCAGGTGTCCGTATTGCTTCCCGAAATCGCCGTGATGACGGCCTTGCCGGGGGCCACGCCTTTGACTTCACCCGTAGCGCTGTTCACGGTGGCAACCGAGGGGCTTTCGCTTCTCCAGGTCAAAGGGGCCCCCTCCGGTGTAACCTTGGCGGTGAGTTGGAGGGTCTGCCCAATATCAATCTCCGTAACGGCAGGCGGGTCAATGGATATTCCAGGAGTGACCGCCGGTTTTACCGTGATCTCACAGCTTGCCTTGCCGATATCATCTGTCCCACTGTTCAGATAGGCAGTAATGGTAACCTTTTTTTCGTCGGTCGTTTCCCCTGTTTTTACGGCCATCACTTTGGTGGTCAGCGTATTCGGGGACTCCACACTTACCCGCCCTTTGTCTTTGCTCTCCCAGCGGATCGACAGCCCCGCAACCGCCAAGCCTGCATCGTCAAGTTCGGTCTTGGTTCCATCTGTCGACTCTGATACTACTTTGGCAGTAAGCTCCCCCTCGTCGCCCTCCACCAGGTCAATACTCGGCGGCGCTACCGTGATGGAATAGGTTGGATCCGCCGGATCAGCCGAAGCCACCGCCGCCGGGAGCATTGTCCCCAACAAAACACAGGAAAGGAGGAGGGAAAGCACCCTTACCCCCACCTTCTTTTTCACGGAAAATCACTCCTTTGTTCTCTGGAAAGCAGGGGACGGGCAGGGTCTGCCCGTCCCCTGCTTTCCAACATGATTCGCGGCTACGTAGTGGGAGAATCCCCCTCAATCGCACCTTGCGTAATGACAAAACGTCCGTTTGTCAGGAACTGCCCGGTGCCGCCTGCCTCTGTCACATAGGTCAGGATTGTTTTTGTCTTTGCTTCCATCCCACGTCCGTTCATGTTCATATCGCTGGCGTAACCGGTGGTAAAGAACACCAGCGTGTCTCCCTCCACGACTCCCTCATAGCTGAATGTGAATGTGCCGCTCGGGGAGGCGAGAGCCCCGCTCGCCAGTTTCAGCTTTTTCGCCGCACTCCCGCCGATGCCGAAGGCCTCGTCCAGAATATAGACCGCCTTCTGGCCCTGGGTTGCATTTTCAGGCTTCTTGGTCCAGACCTCCTTGAGCGTCTGCCGGTCCTCGCTGAGCCAATACAGATTTTCACTGAACGAAAGCGTCACGGTTCCCGACCAGCCTTTATCCGTAGGGTTGGCCTTTCCACCCGTTACGGTGAGAACCGGCGGATCATTGTCCGGGATATTGACCCCGCCGATCGCCTTAAAGCCATCCTCCGTGCCGTCCTTGTTCCGGGCAACCGCGAGACAGTAATAGAGTGTATTCATGTTCATGTACTGCTCAAACTGCTTTACCTGCGGTACATTTTTCTCCAGGCTTATTGGGCCGGACGCCACCGTTGTCATGCTGTCGCCGGATTGATTTCGCCGAATCAATTTCCCAACACGGTCGCGGAGAGATGCCTTTGCATACATATCAAAGACAGAGGGCCCTTCATTTCCGCTTCCCTGACTCACCGTTTTAATCAGCGCCTCAAGGATAGTCATATCCTGATTCAAGCCAGAGCTCTGGAACTTCTTTAAATCTTCTCGGTCCATATTGGCCTCAGTGGCAAATTCTCCTTTCAGAAAATCGGGAATCTGATTATATGCCACCAGAACATAATTCAGCTCCGAGCTCTCCGAGGTTTTAAATTGTACATCCGGGCTCTGGTTGTTCAACGTAATATAGGGCGTCCCCACATCTGTCGTGGTAAACCGGTAACACTGTACCTCAGAATAGTTCTGCGCCGTATTCTGAATGACAAAGTAAACGATATAGTCTGTCTGTGGAGACAGATCCTCCACCGAAAGCTTTACCACGCTGGACTGGCATGCAGTATTGTCATACTTGATACTGGGATTTTTACTGTAACTCTTCTCCGGATTCAAAATATCCATGACCTGCGGCTGATTGAAAGAGGGCATAGGAATTGTACTGTTGCCTTCTATAGGGATGCTGGAATAGTGAGACTCATCCTTATAGTTATTGCCGTCCTTGTCCGTTGTCAGGATATCCCCTTTCGGCGCCACTACATAGTAGACCGTACCCGGCCGGTTCAGCAGCAGCTCCATTTGTGCATCGGTCGCACCAGGAGTAAACTTGGGGTATCCGCTTGTAAACTCCGGGATACTCTGGTCGCTGAAGGGCACTTTCAACGTAAAGTCTTTCGGCAGCCCAATGTCTGTGAGATCGCCGTTTACCACTGTGTCCATCCAGTTTTGTTCCGTCACCGATGTCGCCATCATACGCAGATCATTGTCTTTTCCCGCCACCACGTTGACGCGGATATTGACCCGTCCGTTCCACGCCTGCTTGTCCCTCTCCCCGTTCACGCTGGTAAATTCCATGGCGTACTCGTAGGTCTGTCCTTCCTTGAGTTCGTTGAGCGGGTCAAAATCGGTCATCGTTTCGCCCACCTTCAAGAAATCCTTGGTCAGACTGACGCCCAGAAAGCCTTCAGTTGCAGAGGAAAGCGTAATTGTAACTTCGCCCTTCTTGTTCAACTGCTCCCACGGACCTCCGTCGGTGCTCCGATAGAGGTTAAAGCTCAGATTGGTATCCGTCCAAATGAGCATATCCCAATCAATGAAGTCGCCTACTTTATCTGTGGTCACAGGGTCCAGCTTCCATACCGCATTAACCGTTTTCTTATTATCGGGACCCGATCCGACCGTGATTTCAGCCTGGTTGACAGTGGAAATATTTACCTGGGCAAATACCGTTGTAAACTTGTCCAGAGTCACCTTACCCATGACATTCTTACTCTCAGAGGTATCCGCGATCTTTCCGGCCTCAATCTCAAAGTAATAAGTCGCACCGCTCTGGAGGTTGAGGGCGGCATCGGCACTTCCGCCCGAACCCGGGAACACGACCACCGTCTTGCCATCCTCCTGCTTGATCACCACATTCTCGTAATTGATCGTCCAGTTGTCCTTGTCATCCTTGTAATCCACAACCTGAGTGGCCGGGCCGTTTCCCGTGTCCTGGTAGAGCTTGATGCTGTCCCGCAGCAGCCCGGCCAGCTTTGACTTCGGCTCGGTGCCAGCCGCCACCTTCTGATAGAGCTCATACAGGTTCTGGTTCGTCCCCGCGTCCTGAATCCCCTCGCTGAACACCAGCCGGACATCGGTATTGGGCAGGGGGGTAGTGGAGTCGGTTCCGTTATACTTGGTGAACTCCTGGGTTACAGTGGGCGCATTGGGATCCAGCGTATGAATCGTAATCTTTCCCACCGTCTCCGAGTAGTTTCCCGCCTTATCCTGGGCCACATAATAGAGGTCGTAAGCAGTTTCTTTCTCCAGGCCGCTGACGGTGAAGGAGACGTCCTTCCCCTCGGTCATGGTAACCTTCCCGTTCTTGAGTGCGTTCATACCGGCCGACACCTGGAGTTTGGCGTTGTCGCTGCTCAAATCCACCTTTCCGGACTGTCCGGCCAGGGGCTTGGGGTACTCCTCCCCCTCCTTCACCACCACCCAGTACAGAGTGCCCGCCTCGTTCAGGTTGGCATACAGCCCCACAGAGGTGGCATTCACCTTATTTACTGTAGGGTTGGTATTGAAGCGGGGCGGTGTACCGTCTACGGTGGTAAAGGACACCTTTTTGACGGCGGAACTCTGCCCACCGTCCACGTCGGTGAGCCACAGGTACAGGTCGTAGGACTCCAGCTCCTCCAGAGGGACGTTGTTCACGTCAAATGTATTGGAGACGTTCTTGGTCACATCGAGGGTTCCAAAGCCCAGATTGCCGCTGACGGCGTTGGCCTTAAAGTCGTTGGCCGTGGGGGCGGACGCCCCCTTGGGCAGCACCGCCCAGTACAGCCGGCAGGACTTGGTGGCCATGGTCGTCACCTGCCCGGAGGTGCTGGTGATTTTGGACATATAGGGGTAACCGGAGGCGAAATTGGGCACGGTGTTGTCCGGCGTAGTAAAGGAGATGACCTTCAGCGGGCTCCGCTCCTCCCGCGCGTCCACAAAGACGGCGGACAGGTAATAGGAGCCGTCGGAGGTCAGGCCGCTGATTTTGACGCTGCCCGGCTGGCTGGAGCCGGTCAGGCTCAGGGTGCCGCTCTTGACAACCTTGGGGCTGTAGGACGAGGGGTTGAGCAAATCGTCCACCCCCACGGAGCCGTCGGTCACCGAGGTGACCGCCCAATAGACGGTACCCTTCTTATTGGCGCTGAACCGGGCGGTGGCGCTAGTGGGCGCCAGATCCGTGACCTCCGGGTAGCCCGCCAGCAGCCTTGGGTCCGCCGAGGACTCCGCCGCCGCTTCACTGTCCATCTTCTCCCCGTCGATGGTGGCCTCCACGCCGGGCCGGATGGTGATTTGATCCGGCAACATCGTCACCGTGCTGCCCGGGGCGTTGACGGTCAGGTGGCCGATGTCCCCGTCGCCGGTCACGGAGGTGGCCACGTCCAGGTTCACGTTGTCCACCTCAGCGCCCGAGGCAATGTTCAGGGTCGAATCCGTGGCCTTTTCGTCCACGTTGATGGTATCCACATGTCCGCTGGCGACGCCAATGCTGGACTTGGGCGTCAGGTTCGTGACCTCCTTGACATTGCCCGCCAGGTTGAGGGAAAGGCCGTCCTCCCCCTCCAGGGCGATCTTGCTCAGGCCGTACCCCGCGGGGGTGCGGTCGTCCAGATAGGCGTCGGTGCGCACGCTGGTATGTTCAATGACCCCGTCGCCCTCCACGCGGATGGAAATCTGCTGGTTGGGGATGTTGTCCACAATCAGCTTGGGCGCATTCACATTGCGCAGCACAATGCTGTCGTCTCCGCCCTCGCTCACGCCGCCGCCGCTGATGACGATCTCCCCCAGCACGGTCACATTCTCCAGCGTGATCTCGCCCAGATCCACGCCGCCCGTTATGTAGAGGTTGCCGCCCACCACGGTATCCCTCAGGGTGACGCCGGAGCTCGTAATGGTTACATTGCCCCAGGTGCTCCCCAGGCTGTGGACTCCGGCTGTCTGCACCGGGGTGCCCACAGCCTTTACCACCAGGATCGCCGCCTCTCCACGGGTAATCGGGTTCTTGGGGCGGAAGCTGCCGTCCGGGTAGCCGTTCACCAGGCCGTACCGGGCTGCCGTGGCAATATAGCCCCGGCTCCACTCGCTCAGCTCCCGGCTGTCGGTAAAGCTGGTGTTCTCGCCGGTATCCGGCTGCAGCATCAGATTTCGGGTGAGGATAATGGCCGCCTCCTCCCGGGTAATGCTGCTGTCGGGGGAAAAGGTGGTCTTGGACGTGCCGGAAATATAGCCCTCCGTATAGGCGATATCCACATCCTCCGCATACCAGGCGGAATCCGGCACATCCTGGAAGGGATCGCCCCCCAGCTTCTCATAGCCCAGCGCCCGGTTGATCACCGTCACAAACTCCGCCCGCGAAATGGGGTTGTCCGGTCGGAGGTTCCCCGATATATCCCCCCGCATAAAGCCCCAATCCACCATCTGCTGCAAATAGGAGTCTGTATAGGCTGCCCCGGCCTGGCGGGGCAGCTGCGGGAGCAGCCCCAGCAGCAGGACGCATGCCAGCAGGGTGGCGCCTACACGGCGCACAGTTCCCTTCCAGAGGTTCATCATCGTTTCGCCATCCTTTCTCTTGCTCTGCTTACATTTCTGCCGTATGCCGGAACTGAAGGCTGAACACGGCCTCACAGACCATATTTTCTTCCTCACGGAGCATATCAACAAACTCCGCCGCATAGAGAGGAATCGGCTCCGGAGAGGGCCGCTCGCGTAAAATCTTTACCCTGAGTACCAGCGGCTCTGCTGTAACCGGGATTACAATCTCGGCTACCTCGTCCACCTCCAGCTTCCGGGCGCAGAAAAAGGCCACTCCGCCGCAGCTCAGATCGTTGCTCAATACCGGCATCCGCCCGCGCCACCGGCCGCTCACCGGATAGAGGAAGCTCTCAAACCGCACCGGCATGCGCAGGTTGCGGCGCACCTCCTCCCCCAACATGCGCACCGACTCTACCGAGACGAGATTATCCCGGCACCGGACAATCCGCCCTTCCATCGCCGGGAACTGCTCCGAGGTTCCCACCAGGCTGATGTACTCATGCCCCAGCACCCGCTTGATATCCCCGTGGGCGATCCGGAGCTGCCAAACGTTTTTTTCCGGTCCATCCTCGGAAACCCCCTGGGCCACCGGGGCTCCCCGGCTGTCCAGCAGCATGTATTTATAGCTCATCGCATGCTCACTCCTTTGCCTGCTTCGCCTCCAGCCGTTCCCGGCGCTCCCGGCGGTATTTCTCCGGGTCCGACGGGTCGAACTGCAAAAAGTAAATGTAAATGTCCACGATGGCCTGATAGAGCTCCTCCGGAATCTCCCTGCCCAGCTCCATCTGGGACAGAATGGTCGCCAGGGAATTGTCCTCATAGACGGGAACGCCGCTGTCCACCGCCACTTCTACAATCCGCTCGGCCAGGTGGCCCATGCCGGACGCCACAATCACCGGCGCACCACTGCCCGGGCCATATTGCAGGGCCACCGCGCGCCCGGAGCCGCCCTGTTTAGATTTTGACATTGATACCGCGCTCCCCTTCAAACAGTCCCGGAAATACTTCCGTCAGCGTCAGCGGACGGGTGTGCTTCTGTACCTGGACACTTCTCCCCTTCAGGCCGTGATCGGCCAGAATCTGCCCTAAATCCTCCGCAATCAGGCCGCTGTGGGCTGTCACACTGTCCGGGCCGTAGACACTCACATCCACCTGCTCCTTTCCGGCCCCCAGTGTCATCTCCAAAAAGCCCACTGAGGGGAGATCCATCTTGAACAGGAACTGGATCTTATGTCCGTCCCCGCGCCCATCCCGGGCCTCCTCCCGCTCCTCCGCGTCCGGGTCCACCCATAACTCCGAGTACATCCGCCTGCCCTCCCACTCCAGCGGGACAATGGTATGGTGCAGCGGGAGGAATACGCTCTCATTGAGCAGCATGGACCGCACGATCTCCTGAAACGCCTCCCGCAGATCCGTGCCGTACTCTCCCTGCAGCGCCCGCTGCGCCGTCCGGGCCAGCTGCTCCGTAAATGTATCCGCCTGGGCGGCCTTGGTAAACTGGTTCTCCCGGAGCAGCTTCCACAGCGTCTGATCGTCCAACTGATTGAGACCGGCCAGGGTATCTCCATAGCCGCCCAACTGCCGGAACGCCAGCATGACCCCCTCCTCCGCGCCGTTTTCATAGCGGGCCATATGCAGCATCAGCATCCCAAGCAGCGTCCGTGCTGTTCCCATATCGTGATAACGCTTGATATAAGAACCCAGGTAGGGCAGAATCTGTCCCTGCAGCAGCTCTAAATTCTCCGCCCGCGCCCCGGCCTGAAGGCCGTTTTCCAGCTTTCCCGTCAGCTCAGCCAACTGTCCCCTCCAACTCTGGGGCAGATAGTCCGAAAGCTGCCGGAGCAGGGAGAGCATGCTGCGTCCAATGTGACCCGTGGCGGAAAAATCACTGTAGCGTTTGGCAAAGTTCAGAATTGCCCCCCGCACGGTGTCGCCGGGCGTCTTTTGATAAACCTCCCTCAGCAGGGAGAAGAGGGGCCCTGCAAATCGGTTGCCTGCCTCCATCTGCGTCTGAAAAAACTGTCGGAACGCATCGGGGTCCATTTTAAGCAGTTCCAGAAATCCGGATAACTCTTCTGTCACACCTGCCGCCAAGCCGGGCGTGGTTACCAATCCCTGCATCAGTGTGACCAGCTTGGACAGTTCCGCCCCCAACTCCGGCATATCCCGCATCTGCTGCAGGAAAAACTGAAGGTTGGAATCATAGCGCAGCACACCGGAGTTCAGCGCATCATTGGCCCCCTGCTGATCGGTACGGGCGTCCGGCCGGCCCACCCGGCTGGGGTCCGGGATGTTCTGAATCCGGGTGTCACTTGGCTTTGGAGCTGCCGGCAGTGTGCGGTTGTTATTTGAGGCGTCATAATTGGGAACCGGATTGGTCACGCCCACTAAATTCGCCACGTGCAAATCACCCTTTTCTAAAATCTCATTCCTGGAGAGGGTGGCAATGCGGCCGGATTCCACTCCATGTATCTTTTTCGCGTTCTGCTCTTATTTTTTGGCCAATCCTGTCGATCGGAACATCAGAAGTTCAACGCAAAGGAAGGATGTACCGATGGGCAATGGAAACGACAGCATTTTAGAGGCATACCTTTTCGAAACCAATTCCCTGCTGGAGCAGCTTGACAGCCTTGTTTTGGCCGCCGAGGAAAAGGACAGCTTTTCCGAAGAGGATGTCAACACGATCTTCCGCATCATGCACACCATCAAGGGCTCTTCAGCCATGATGGAATACAGCTCCCTGATGACAATCGCACACCGGGCGGAGGATCTGTTTGCCATTGTCCGTGACAAATCGATGGAGATTGTCCCGGAGGCGCTGCGCCCCGCCCTGTTCGACCTGCTGTTCCAGATCATCGACTTTTTCCGCGGGGAAATTGAGCGCATTGAAAACGGACAACCTCTCACTCAGACGATCGACAGTCTTCTCCAAAAAGTTAATAGTTTTATTCAGCAAATTCAAAATGGCGCCGCCGCTGCGCCGGCCGAGGTTCCGCCGGCCGCGCCGGAGGCGCCGGCCCCGGCGGATTCCGGTCCGACAGCCGTCCCCGGCTTCCCCTATGCTCTCCAGATCTTCTTTGACGAGGGTGCCGGCATGGAGAACCTGCGGGCATTTATGCTTGTGAGCACAATCCGCGACGGCGGCTCCGAGGATAGCTTCCAATACCTTCCCGCCGATGTGGAGCACAATCCCGACACCGCGGCGCAGATCGTGGACTCCGGCTTTACGCTCTATTTCCGGGATCAGGCACAGCGGGATGCTGCAATCCATGCAGTCACGAACGCCGGCTCTGTGCGTACCTACCAGGCCATCGATCAGGAGGCGCCCCCACCCGCCGCCCCGGAACATCAGTCCCCCCCGGCGGAAAAGCCGGCGGCCCCGGCTTCCTCCCGGGAGGCCCCCAAGGCCGAGTCTGCACCCCAGCCTCACCGCGAGAGCCTGATCAGCGTCAACCTGAGCAAGTTGGATCAGCTCTCCGCAGTGGTGGGCGAGATTGTCATCACCGAATCCATGGTTACCTCCTCCCCTGAACTGAAGGGTCTCCGCCTGGATGAGTTTACCAAATCCGCCCGTCAGCTGCGCAAGCTCACGGATGAGCTTCAGGATGTGTCCATGTCCCTGCGCATGGTTCCCGTATCCGCCACCTTCCAGAAAATGCACCGCATCGTGCGGGATATGTGCAAAAAGCTCAACAAGCAGGCCAAGCTCACACTGGTGGGCGAGGAGACGGAAATTGACAAGACCATTGTGGACAGCATCGGCGACCCCATCATGCACATTGTCCGCAACTCCATGGACCATGGTATCGAGGAGGATGTCCAGGACCGCATCCGTGCGGGCAAGGACCCCGTTGGTGAGATTACTCTCTCCGCCCGGCAGACCGGCAGCGAGGTTATCATTGAGATCAGGGATGACGGCCAGGGCGTCAACGATGAGGCCGTATTGCGCAAGGCCGTCAAAAACGGGCTTGCCTCCCCCGATGTGGAGTACAGCCACCGTGAAATCCTCAACTTTCTCATGTCTCCCGGCTTCTCCACCAATACCGAGGTGACAGAGTTTTCCGGCCGGGGTGTCGGCATGGATGTCGTCAAGCAGAACGTGGAAGCGGTAGGCGGAACCGTTTCTCTCACCAGCGAGCTTGGCAAAGGCATGACCACCACGTTGAAAATCCCGCTGACCACGGCAATTATGGACGGTATGGAGGTATCTGTCGGAGGCTCGATTTTCACCATCCCGATCCACAATATCCGCCAGTCCTTCAAAATTCACTCCGATCAACTGGTACACGACGCTGCCGGCGGAGAGATCTTCAAGTGTATGGGCAGCTTTTATCCTGTGGTGCGCATGCGGGAGCTCTATCAGATCGAGGAGGGATGCACCCAGGTAGAGGACGGCATCCTGATCTGGCTGGAGGCCGGTGAACTCTCCTACTGCCTGTTTGTAGATGAGCTGCTGGGCGAACAGCAGGTCGTGGTCAAGCCCCTGCCCAGCTACCTAAACAGCTTCAACATCAAGCGCAGCGGCATCGCGGGGTGCACGATTCTGGGGGATGGCAACATCAGCATTATTCTGGATGTGGCCAATCTCTACTCTCCCTTTCGTTAAGGAGGCATTATAACCATGGATCAGGATAACCAATTCAACGCCGTACCGGAGGAGGGCGTACCTGCCCCGGCACTGGATGCCCAGACGGTGAAGTATCTGCTCTTCTGCTCGGACAACCTGCTCTTCGGCGTGTCGGCAGATTACGTGGTGGAGATTATTACCAACCACGCCATTACCAAGCTGCCCCTGGTACCAAATTACATCCGGGGAATCATCAACCTGCGGGGACAGATCATCCCGATCGTAGACATCCGCCTGCTGCTGGGACAGCCCAGTCAGAGTGACAACTGTATCATCATTCTCAACATTGAGGACACCTTGGTAGGTATTCTGGTGGACACTGTGCAGAAGATGATTGATGTGGATACAGCACTGATTCTGCCCTCTCCCTCTCAGGACACCCGGAATCTGGTTTCCGGCATGTGTTCTCTGTCCGAGGAACAGACCATGCTGGTCTTTGACTGTCCTCAAATTCTCAACCAGCCTTAGGGCAGAAAGTGCAGGCTCCTGTTTTGAATATGCTGTTTCGCGATATGTCCGTTTCAGACGCTGATTTTCAGCGCATGGTGCGCTTTATTCAGGATAACTACGGGATTGACCTGAGTAAAAAAAAGCAGTTGATTACCAGCCGTCTTTCCCATTCCATTCGGGAGCGCGGGTATCCGGACTTCTCTGCCTTTCTGGACCACCTGCTCAAAAAGCAGGACCCCGCTGATCTGGAGCTGGTACTCAATAAGCTGACCACGAATTATACCTTTTTTATGCGGGAACCCGACCATTTTACCTTTTTCCGCGATGTGATACTGCCGGAGCTCTCCCGCCGCCATCAGAAAGACCGGGTTCTCTCCATCTGGAGCGCGGGCTGCTCCAGTGGTGAGGAGCCCTATACGCTCTCCATCTACCTGAAAGAGTTTTTTGGGCCCCAGGCATCCCAGTGGGACACCCGGATTCTGGCCACTGACATCTCTCAGCAGGCCCTGTCCAAGGCCAAGGCGGGGCAGTACAAGCTGCCCGCTGATATGCCCGGTGAATGGCTCAAGCGCTATTTTGTGAAGGATGACGCCACCTGTCTCTATACGGCGGCGCCCCAACTGAAGCAGAATGTTATTTTTCGCACGTTCAACTTGATGGACCCCATTCACTTCCGGCTGAAATTTGATGTAATTTTCTGCCGCAACGTGATGATTTATTTTGATCAGGCGACCCGGGACGCCCTGGTCCGGCGCTTTTACGATGCCCTGCATCCAACCGGATACCTGTTTATCAGTCACTCCGAATCTCTGGGGCAGACCCGGCTGTTCCGAACGGCCGCCCCGGCGGTTTATCAAAAGCTTCCACTCGGGACGCACCAGTAAATCTCGCAAAGAAAGGTTCCGGTACTTATGCAGACCACAAATCGAAAGATCCGCGTTTTGGTCGTGGACGATTCCGCTGTGGCACGCAGCGTCATCATCCAGGGGCTTTCCGCCTCACCCCGCATCGAGGTGGTGGGGTATGCAGTCAATGCCATGGATGCAAAGACAAAACTCCAGCACCTCTCCCCTGATGTAATGACGCTGGATGTGGAAATGCCCGGCATCAACGGCATTGATTTTTTAAAGCAATTTCTTCCGTCACATCCTCTCCCCGTCATCCTCGTCTCCTCCCTTAACCTGCGGGTCTTTGATGCGCTGGCCGCGGGAGCGGTGGACTTTGTGCGCAAGCCTGACGCGGTAGAGAGCCGGGAATCCTTCCTCCAGGCCCTGACCCATAAAATTATTGTGGCCTCCCATGCCAGGTTATCCCGTGCCAACCTGCCCCACCCTGCCGCCCCCGCCGCTCCGCTGCGTTTTGGCGGCGATGGGGCGCCGGAGCAGACCGTCATCGGTCTGGGCGCCTCCACAGGCGGCACAGAGGCCACGCTGAACGTACTCAGGCGGCTCCCGGCCAACATTCCCGGCATGGTGATCGTACAGCACATGCCGGTCGGGTTCACCAAGATGTATGCCGAGCGCCTCAACCGTCTATGCCAAATGGAAGTGCGTGAGGCTGTCAACGGCGATGAAATCCGCCCTGGCCTGGCGCTTGTGGCGCCTGCGGATTATCAGGCCAAGGTTGTGCGCATGGGCCCGCGCTACACACTCTCCTGTATTCCGGGCGAAAAGGTGAGCGGGCACCGGCCCTCGGTGGATGTCCTCTTTTCCTCAATGGCCGCCTCGGTCCGCTGCCGCATGGTTGGTATCATCATGACGGGGATGGGCCGGGATGGGGCCAGCGGCCTGCTGGAAATGCGGAAGGCCGGGGCGTACACGATCGGCCAGGATAAGGACTCCTGCGTAGTCTACGGCATGCCAATGGTGGCCCATGATATTGGAGCAGTCACGGTTCAGGCCTCCTGCGACAACATCGCCAGTGTTCTGATGAACCACCTCAATAACCGCTGATGATTTCAGTAAAAGGATCGCTTCCTGTACTGGCTGTGCAAAGGCAGGCGCAGGAAGAGAAGGGATAAGTGTCAAACGAGTTTCGTGGGCCCAATCAATTGGCCAGCAGTCTGTGTTTGGCGCCTATCCTTTTTCTTTTGGATTGGTGAAATAGGTTCTTATATTTAGGGGGGTAATCTATCATGAGGAGCATCAAACAAAAGCTCTTGGTCCGCATTTTGGCAATGACCGCAGCAGCGGCCCTGATTTGCGGCGGCGTAGGAATTGCAGCCAACTACATCAGCTCCCATTCGATGCTGGAGCAAAGCCTGGAGTCCACCGCATCCCTCGCCGCCACCCGTGTTTCCTACGAGCTGTTGTCCTATCAAAACGCGGTTCGCGGCCTGGGTATGGTTCCAGAGCTCAGCGACGGCGCCGTTCCCGTCACTGAAAAGGAGCGGATTGTAGACCACTGGGCTCAGTCTTATGGTATGGAGCGCGGCAATTTGCTGGATTTGTCGGGCAGGAGCCTGTTTGACGGAAACAGCTACTCCGACCGCGCGTATTTCCAGCAGGCGGTTCAGGGGGAGGTCTGTATCTCCGTGCCAACCCTAAGCAAAGTTACAGGGGAATTGTCCATCATGGTGGCCGCGCCTGTCTGGTTGAACGGCATAGAGGGCGGCACTGTCGCCGGTGTAGTCTACTTTGTGCCCCATGAAACCTTCCTCAATGACATCATGGAGTCCATTCATATCAGCGAAAACAGCGGCGCGTACATGATTGACTCCACTGGTACGACGATTGCGGACACCACGCTGGACACAGTATCGGTTCAGAACATTGAGCAGGAGGCCCAACAGGATTCCTCCCTCTCCGCCCTGGCGGCGCTGCACGCGGACATGCGGGCGGGGAACAGCAGCTATGGCAGCTATGAGATAAGCGGCGCCCAGAAATATCTGGCCTACGCCCCGGTTCCCCAGACCGACGGCTGGACCGTCGCTGTCACCGCGCCCGTTAAGGATTTTCTGGGCACCACCTATACAAGCACACTTCTGACCGCCATTCTTTTAATTGTCATCCTGGTCATTGCCATCCTTCTGGCGGTTCGAATGGCGGGCGAGATCGGCAATCCGATCCGGGCCTGCGCCGAGCGCCTTCAGCTTCTGGAGCAGGGAGACCTGTCCTCCCCTGTCCCCACTTACGAGCGCAGAGATGAGATCGGTGTCCTTTCGCTCACTACCCGGCAGATCACCACGCGGCTTCAGGAGCTGATCGGTGATATTGGCTACCTGTTGGGGGAGATGGCCGACGGGAACTTTGATGTCCGTTCGAGGGATTATGACCTCTACCAGGGCGACTATACGAATATCCTGGCCTCCGTGCGCAACATCAACCGCAACCTCAGTCACACGCTTCAGCAAATCAATCTGGCCGCGGACCAGGTTTCCGCCGGCGCCGAGCAGGTATCCTCCGGCGCGCAGGCGCTCGCACAGGGCGCCACGGAGCAGGCCAGCGCGGTGGAGGAGCTCTCCGCTACCATATCCGAGATTGACAGCACAGCCCAGGAAAATGCCGAGGCCTCCACCCAGGTCAAGGAAAAGTCCGGCCTGGCTGGCGAAAAGGTGACTGTGAGCCATGAAAAGATGTCTGCGCTGACGGATGCCATGTCCGATATTCTGAAGGGGCACCAGGAGATCAGCCAAATCATTGAAACAATTGAAAACATTGCGTTTCAGACGAATATCCTGGCTCTGAATGCCGCGGTGGAGGCCGCCCGGGCCGGCTCCAGCGGAAAGGGCTTCGCAGTCGTGGCCGACGAAGTGCGCAATCTGGCCGCCAAATCGGACCACGCCGCCAAGCAGACCAAGGAGATGATCGAGCGCTCCACCAAAAATGTGGAGCGGGGCGGCCAGTTGACTGGGGAGGTCAGCGCGGTTCTGGAAGAGACCACCCGTCTGGTTCAGGATACCGTCGCTTTCATTGACCAGGTGGCCGGCAACATTGTCTCGGAGGCCCACTCCATTAACCAGGTATCCGAGGGCGTTGACCAGATCTCCAGTGTGGTACAGACGAATTCCGCCACAGCAGAGGAGAGCGCTGCGGCCAGCGAGGAGCTCTCGGGGCAGGCTCAGTTGCTAAAGGAGCTGACCGGGGGATTCACCTTCCGCAAGGACGATACCGGTACTGCTCAGCCTCCGCAGTAACCAGATGGGACCTTCCGCCGTAAAGCAGACTTCCCAAAGTCCAGGCGTCCCCGCAACAAAAAAGCTGCATGGAATTGAATTCCATGCAGCTTTTTTGTTGCCTACTTTCTTATCCGTGCAGTGAACAGCCGTTCAGCGCTCCGTTTTCCCTTGCTGTTCCCCCACCATGTGCCGGTATGCCTTCATCCGCGCTTCGCTGATCCGTCCGGCACAGACCGGACAGCCGCACTTTCGTTTTCCAGCCCTGGAGTAGACGACCGCCTTCCACACATGTCCCTCCGGGCACTGCCACCAGACCTTTCTCCGGCTCCCAGCCGTCACCATTCTGGGCGTCAACTGGCCGTTCAGCGTCGGGTGCCACTGGGCGGCGACCTTCGGCTCCACGGTCTCCAGGTCGTTAAAGCCAGGCCAGACCTTCCGCCCGGCGCAGAAGGGACACCCCGCCCCCTCCCTGCTCCTGGAGGTCACCGTGGCCTTCCACGCGTGGCCCAGGGGACAGAGCCACCAGACCTTTCGATTGCTGTTGGGTGAGACATTCTCCGGCCTCAGGGCGCCGTTTTTGTCCGGATGCCATTGAGCGGCCAGTTGGGGAAACTGGCTGGCCAAATCGTTTTCTCCCGGAATGATCTGCTTGCCGGCACAGACCGGGCAGCCGTTTCCCAGACTGGTTCGTGACAGCACACTGGCCTGCCATTCATGGCCTTTGTCGCAGCGCCACCATACCTTGCGTCTGGTACCAGCCGTAAGGTCTCCGGGGGTCAGGCTTCAGTTCCGGGTTGGATGCCACTGGGCGGCCAGCTCAGGGCGCAGGGTTGCCAGGTCGTTTTCCCCTTCCGCCAGCTTACGGTTGGCGCAGACCGGACAGCCGCAGCCGTTTACCCTTGTCTTTACCTCCGCCTGCCACTCATGGCCCTTCTCGCAGCGCCACCACACCTTCCGGTGGCTGCCGGGGAGTACCTCGCTCGGGGTGAGCGCTCCGTTTCTGGTCGGGTGCCACTGGGCGGCCAGCTCCGGCCATAGCGTGGCAAAATCCGTCTCTCCCGGCCACGCCATGACGCCCCTGCAAAAGGGGCAGCCTGTGTGGTTGCTGGTCCTGCTCGTCACTTCTGCCTGCCACTCATGGCCTTTCCCACAGCGCCACCACACCTTCTTTTTACTTCCATAGCTCACCGTCTCAGGGGTAAGCGCTCCATTTCGCTCAGAATTCCACTGCCGGAGCAGCTCCAGCTCCCCGGTTCGTTTACAGTAGTCGAACAGTGTTTCGCGCATGGTGTACTCCTCCGTTAGCGCGGCAGCGGGCAAAGGGAGTGAAAACGGTTTCCGCAGAAGCCGCCCCGCCGCCGCGGGCGTCCCCGGCCGTTGCCCAGGCGCCCACCGCCTCAGCCGCCCTTAACGTGGCGGGCAACCCGCTTGTCCTCGGTGCGGATATGTGTAATCAGTGTGCCCACCAGAGTGTTGAGGGTATGCAGGGATTTCACACTGGGCCCCTCCGCGCTGATCTGGTTGGCCGCCGCAGCCAATTCGCGCTTATACCCCTCGTGGAAGGTGTGGTGGGCGTTGTAGCCGGGGTATTTGCTTTGAAGCTGGAGCTGCTCCTCATCGCGGAAATGCTTGCTGACATAGCTGTTCAGAAACTGCACGGTTTCATTGATCTTGGTGCGTCCGGCCCCCTGGGCACAGGCGTCCAGCAGGGCGTTGATGGCGTCAAAAAGCTGTCTGTGCTCACTGTCAATCAACTGGTTGCCGGTCAGCAGGTCCTGAGTCAATTCATAACGCATAGGTACAATCTTCCTTTCCAGTAAATTGAATCCATATAGAACTAGAGGATACTCTTTATATTTTTAAATCGTCCATCCGTTTCAAAAATTAACCCCTTCCAGACAAATCCCGCGGTTCCAAAAATTTTTTCAAAAAGGACTTAATAATTCCAGCTTTGCACCGATCAAACAGATAGTGCAACGCACTGGAGGGCGGCGTCCTCAGTCCAAACCGCCGCCCTCCCTCCTCCAAATTTCAAACAGGCTGTCCCGGGCGGGGCTGCCCTGTCTGAAATAGATTCCGGGTCTGCGCGGCCTGCCCGGCCGGCTACGGGCTGCGCCACCCACCACCCCTGCGGCCCGGGAGGAAGGAACCTCCCGGAGAACAATGTTAAGGAGAGTAAGACATCATGCGTATTCAGCACAATATTATGGCGATGAACGCCTACCGCAACTACACCAACAACACCTCCGCCCTGTCCAAGAACCTGGAGAAGCTGTCCTCCGGCTACAAGATCAACCGCGCCGGTGACGACGCCGCGGGCCTCGCCATCTCCGAGAAGATGCGCGCCCAGATCACCGGCCTGGAGACCGCTCAGAAGAACGCCAAGGACGGCATCTCCCTGGTGCAGACCGCCGAGGGCGCCCTGACTGAGGTCCACGACATGCTCAACCGTATGGTGGAGCTGGCCGACCAGTCCGCCAACGGCACCTACGACGTGGAGACCGACCGCGCCAACCTGCAAAAGGAGGTTGAGCAGCTCAAGAGCGAGATCGACCGCATCGCCGACTCCGCCAACTTCAACGGCATCAAGCTGCTGGACGGCTCCATGGACGCCGGTTCCGTCGCCAAGACCTTTGACGCCACCACCATCACCGGCGTGTTCGGCGGCGCTCCCATCGGTACGACTGCCGCTGTGACCGGCGCGTACAAGGCCGCCTTTACCAAGAGCACTGGTACTGCCACCGGCGGCAGCGCCGATATCGTGGTTTCCTACCGCGACGCCGAGGGCACGGTGCAGACCGTCACCGTTACCATGGATAATCTCGCCGCCAATGCGTCTGTCGGCCAGTTTGTAAATGCCTTGGCTGGCAACGACACCCTGTCCGGCCTCTTTGATATTAAGGCCAGCGGTACAAATGGCATTACATTTACGGCCAAAGAGGGCGGTGCGGCTTCCGAGAGCGGCAAGGCTGGCCAGGCCAACATTACCGGCATTGCCATCAACTATAAGGACAAGGATGGCAAGGTGCCTACTAAGGCTCCCAAGTTTGGTGGCGTCACCCCGACGGTTACGGGCGTGGACTCCAAGGTCAAGCTGACCGGCACCGCCAAGGAAGGCGACTTCGTCATGATCGACGGCATGAAGTACACCTTCGCCTCCGGCGCGGACGGCTCCGACGGCGCCACCTTCAGCGACAAGGCCTCCCTGATCGCCGCCGCCGCCAAGAACGGCATTACGATCAACGCGGACAACACCGTCAAGAAGGGCGGCACCGCGCTGACCCTCCAGATCGGCGACACCGGCGACGACTTCAACCAGTTGAAGGTCAACATTGCGGACACTCACGCCAAGGCCCTGGGCATCGCCGATATTGACATCTCCACCCAGGCCGGCGCCAAGGCGGCCGTGGATAAGATCAAGGCCGCTATCAACTATGTGTCTGATGTCCGCGGCACCCTGGGCGCCACCCAGAACCGCCTGGACCACACCATCAACAACCTGTCCGTCATGCAGGAGAACATCCAGGACGCTGAGTCCACCATCCGCGACACCGACGTGGCCGACGAGATGATGGCCTACACCAAGAACAACATCCTGATCCAGTCCGCCCAGGCCATGCTGGCTCAGGCTAACCAGGTGCCCCAGGGCGTCCTGCAGCTGCTCCAGTAAGCTCTGGTGCTGGCTTGAGTAGCTGCATGCCCCCGCCCACCCCCGTGCTGCCCCGCCCTGGGGCACAGCGGGGCCCCCGCCGAAGCCCAGCGAAGCGGGTTCGGTGGGGAGAGGAGGCGCGGCGGAGAGAGCGAGCTTTGCCGCATGCGGCGAAGCAAGTCATTCGAAGTCCGCGCCGACGAAGGGCGTGCTGCATCTGCTCCAGTAAGAGGTCAAACCTGTACCACAGCCACAATGCCGCGGGGGCCGGGCTCAGT
>NZ_JH417848.1:37317-39233 GCF_000239295.1 Flavonifractor plautii ATCC 29863 | reverse complement strand
TCAGATGTCCAATATGTATTGTAGTCCTACAAAATGAGGTAACCGAGCGTGATACGGCTTATTGACATTCAAAAGTCCTACGACAACGGGACAAAGGCCCTGAAGGGGGTCAACCTGCGCATCGACGACGGGGAATTTGTCTTTCTGGTGGGCCCTTCCGGCTCCGGAAAGTCTACGATTCTGAAGCTCATCACCGCCGAAATCGCGCCCACCGGCGGGCGGCTGATGGTCAACGGCTACAATCTGAACAACATCCGGCCCCGGCAGGTGCCCTACATGCGGCGCACCCTGGGGGTCATCTTCCAGGATTTCCGGCTCATTGAGAAAAAGACGGTGCGGGAGAACCTGACCTTTGCCATGCGGGCGGTGGGGGCCTCCCCCCGGGAGATCCGCAAGCGTGTGCCCTACGTACTGGAGCTGGTGGGCCTGGACCAGAAGGGGGACCGCAAGCCCAACCAGCTCTCCGGCGGCGAGCAGCAGCGGGTGGCCATCGCCCGCGCCCTGGTGAACAACCCCCAGATGATCATCGCCGACGAGCCGACGGGCAATCTAGATCCCATGCGCTCCCTGGAGATCATGATGCTGCTGGAGCGCATCAACGAGCTGGGTACCACCGTGCTGGTGGTCACCCACGCGAAGGAACTGGTCAACCGCTTCTCCAAGCGGGTGGTGGCCATCGAGAACGGCAGGATCATCAGCGACGAGACGGGCGGGTATTACAACAATGAGACAACGATATGATTTCGGCTATTTCCTCTCCGAGGGCTTCCACAGCATCTTCACTCACGGCTTTATGTCCTTCGCCGCGGTTTGTATGATTATCTGCTGCCTGCTCATCATGGGCTCCTTTACCCTGGTGGCGGTGAATGCGGAGAACATGTTCAGCGATCTGGAGGCCGAGAACCAATTCACGGCGTACATCGACGAGAGCCTCACCCAGGAGGAGGCCAAAGCCCTCCAGGACGACATCGAGGCGGTGCCCAACGTGGCCCGGGCGGAATTCATGACCAAGGAGCAGGCCCAAGAGGAGTTTGAGGCCGATTATGAGGGCAACGAGCTGTTTGACGGCCTGCCCTCCGATGTGTACCGGGACCGGTTCCACGTCTATCTGGACGACATCAGCAAGCTGACTGAGACAGAGAACGCGGTAAAAGAGGTAACCGGCGTGGCCAAGACTAAATCAGCCCCCGAGATCGCCGAGGGCTTCACCGTCATCCGCAACATCGCCGGGGCGGTGGCCGTGATCCTAGTGGTGATCCTGTTGGCGGTGAGCCTGTTCATTATCGCCAACACCATCAAACTGGCCACCTTCAACCGGCGGGAGGAGATCGCCATCATGAAGATGTGCGGCGCCACCAACGCCTTTGTCCGCTGGCCCTTCGTCTTTGAGGGCCTGATCCTGGGGCTGGTGGGTGCGGTGGCGGCCTTCTTCCTCCAGTGGGGCATCTATGTGCTGGTGGGCAGCGCCATCAGCGGCTCGGACACCATCTCCCTGATCACCGTGCTGCCCTTCCAGCCCATGGCTTTACGGGTGCTGGGCGTGTTCGTCCTCACCGGCTTCGTCATCGGCGCGGGCGGCTCGGTGCTGGCCATCCGCAAGTTTCTGCAGGTATAACGGCAGCGGCAAAAGGAGGCTTCCATGGCGTTTGACAGATCCCTTCGGCGGGCGGCATGCGCCCTGCTGACGGCCGCGTTGCTGGTTCCCGCCTGGGGCGGGCTGGCCCGGCAGGTGAGGGCGGCCTCCCAGAGCGAGATCGACGCGCTGAAGGCCGAGCAGGCGGAGAGCCAGGCCTGGCAGGAGGAGCTGAAGGAGCAGCTGGCCGACGTGAAAGAGGACCAGGCGGCCGCCCGGCAGGAGCGGCAGATCCTACAGCAGCAGTTAGAGGCAATCAATGCCGAGCTGGACAGCATCAACG